>NZ_DAVZJY010000103.1:0-8284 GCF_052272535.1 Sutterella sp.
AACGTGCGGCCGCCGCCCAGCGCGCCGCCGCCGAGGCGAAGGCCCGCGAGGAGGCCGCGAAGAAGTCGGCCGACGAGGCCGCGCTGAAGGCCGCCCGCCGCGAAGCCGAAAAAGCGAAGCTCGAGGCGGAGGTCGCGCAGGCGACCGCGCAGAGGATCGAGCAGCAGGCCGCCGAAAACGAGCGCCGCGCCGCCGCCCGCCGCAAGGCCGAGGAGGAGGCCCGCCGCATCCGCGAGATGATGAACCGCAAGGCCGGCGTCCTCACGGCGAAGAAGCCCGTGAAGGAGGAGAAGCCCAAGGTCGAGGAGAAGCCCGCCGAGAAGAAGGCGGCTCCCGCCGAGAAGAAGGCCGCCGCCGACAAGAACCAGCCGCGCCGCAACAACGCGACGCGTCCGGCCGCCGCGCCCGCCAATTCGGGCGACAAGCGCGGTCACGGGGACAAGAAGGGCGCTCGGCGCGCGGGCGACTGGCAGGACGACGACAGGAAGGGCCGCGGCCTCAAGACCCGCGGCGGCGTCGAGGAGGAGGGCTCCGGCTCGGGCTGGCGCACCGCGCGCGGCCGCCGCAGCCAGGACCGCCATCGTCAGGACGCCCCCGTGCAGCAGGCCGTCGAACCCGTGGTACGTGAGGTGCAGGTCCCCGAGACGATCTCCGTGGCCGATCTCGCCCACAAGATGAGCGTCAAGGCGACCGAAGTGATCAAGACCCTGATGCAGATGGGCCAGATGGTCACGATCAACCAGATGCTCGACCAGGAGACGGCGATGATCGTCGTCGAGGAGATGGGCCACAAGGCGACGGCCGCGAAGGCGGACGATCCGGAAGCCTACCTCGGCGAAATCGAGGAGAAGCACGACTATCCCGAGAAGCCCCGTCCCCCGGTGGTCACCATCATGGGCCACGTCGACCACGGCAAGACGTCGCTGCTCGACTACATCCGCCGCGCCAAGGTCGCCGCGGGTGAAGCGGGCGGCATCACGCAGCACATCGGTGCGTACCACGTGAAGACGCCGCGCGGCATCATCACATTCCTCGACACCCCGGGCCACGAAGCCTTCACGGCCATGCGCGCCCGCGGCGCCCAGGCGACCGACATCGTGATTCTCGTGGTGGCGGCCGACGACGGCGTGATGCCCCAGACGCAGGAGGCGATCTCGCACTCGCGCGCCGCGGGCGTTCCGCTCGTCGTCGCGATCAACAAGATCGACAAGCCCGAGGCGAACCCCGAGCGCGTGAAGCAGGAGCTCGTCCAGGCGGGCGTGATCCCCGAGGAGTACGGCGGCGACGTGCCGTTCTGCCCCGTGTCCGCCAAGACCGGCCAGGGCGTGGACGAACTCCTTGAGAACGTGCTGCTGCAGGCCGAGATGCTCGACCTCCAGGCTCCGGACGAAGGTCCAGCCAAGGGCCTCGTGATCGAGTCGCGCCTCGACAAGGGCCGCGGCCCGGTCGCCTCGATCCTCGTGCAGTCGGGCACGCTGCACCGCGGCGACGTGGTGCTCGTGGGCGCCGAATTCGGCCGCGTGCGCGCGATGATCAACGAGCTCGGCAAGGCGCAGAACACCGCCGGCCCGTCGATCCCGGTCGAAATCCAGGGCCTCTCGGGCGTCCCGCAGGCGGGCGACGAGGTGATCTCGCTCGCCGACGAAAGGAAGGCGCGTGAAATCGCCCTCTTCCGTCAGGGCAAGTACCGCGACACGAAGCTCGCCAAGCAGCATGCGACGAACCTCGCGAACCTCTTCGCCGACGTGGGCGAGGGCGAGGTGAAGACGCTCCCGCTCATCATCAAGGCCGACGTCCAGGGCTCGCAGGAGGCGCTCATCCACGCCCTCACGCAGCTCTCGAACAACGAGGTGCGCGTGAACGTCGTGCACGCGGCCGTGGGCGGCATCTCCGAGTCGGACGTGAACCTCGCGTCGGCTTCGAAGGGCGTGATCATCGGCTTCAACGTCCGTGCGGACGCGCAGGCGAGGAAGCTCGCTGAACAGGAGTCCGTCGACATCCGCTACTACAACATCATCTACGACGCCGTGGACGACGTGAAGGCGGCCCTGTCGGGCATGCTTTCGCCCGAGCGCCGCGAGACGCCTCTCGGCCTCGTCGAGATCCGCCAGATCATCCGCGTGCCGAAGGTGGGCAACATCGCCGGCTGCCGCGTCCTCGAAGGCCTCGTGCGCCGCTCCGCGCAGGTGCGCCTGCTGCGCGACAACGTGGTCGTCTGGACGGGCGAGCTCGCGAGCCTCAAGCACTTCAAGGACGACGTGCGCGAGGTGAAGGCCGGCAACGAGTGCGGCCTCTCGCTCAAGGGCTATGAAGACATCAAGGTGAACGATCAGCTCGAAGTCTTCGAAGTGACCGAAGTCGCCCGCACGCTCTAAGGCGCGCTCCCTCGTAGACGACTTTCCACCCGGACCGCGCCTCCCTCGAAGAGGGGGGCGCCGTCCTTCCTCCGCCCGGACGACCGGGAGCGCCTCAGAGCGCGGCGCAAGCCGCCTGAGGACGCTTCCGACCGTCCGGGCGGAAGTTGATTTTTGGACGAAATTTATGAAGAACGCCAAACCCGGCCGCGCCCAGCGCATCGGCGACCAGATCGTGCGCGACCTCGCGCAGCTCATCCCGCTCGAAGTGCGCGACCCGCGCGTCGGTCTCGTCACCCTCACCGGGTGCGAGGTGACGCCCGACTACGCGCACGCGAAGGTCTACTTCACGGTGCTCGGCTCCGACCCGGCGGAAACCGCCGCCGGCCTCAACGCCGCCGCGGGGATGTTGCGCGGGCTTCTCTTCAAGAAGCTGCGCATCCACACGGTGCCGACGCTGCACTTCGCGCTCGATACGAGCGTCGTGCACGGCTTCCAGATGGACGCCCTCATCAAGCGCGCCATCGCCGAGACCGAGGCGGCGGCGCCCGCCGCCGAACAGGCTGAAAAGTTTGAAAAGGCTGAGAAGGCCGAATAAAGAGGATCCGCGCGCCATGGCAAAGACGAAGAAGGGCGACCCGATCAACGCGGTCCTTCTCCTCGACAAGGACGGGGGGCTCTCCTCCAACAGCGCCGTGCAGATCGCCCGGCGCCTCGTGAACGCGCAGAAGGCGGGCCACACCGGCACGCTCGATCCGATGGCGACGGGGCTGCTGCCGGTCTGCTTCGGCGACGCGACGAAGTTTTCCGCCGACCTTCTGAACGCCGACAAGGGCTATGAGGCCCGCGTGAAGTTGGGCGAGGTGACCGACACGGGCGACGCCGAGGGCGAAGTCGTCGAGCGCCGCCCCGTCGAGGGCGTGACGCTCGAGCGCATCGAGGCCGCCGCCCGCGGTTTCCTGGGCGAGATCGAGCAGATTCCGCCGATGCACTCGGCCCTCAAAAAGGACGGCGTCTGCCTCTACAAGCTCGCCCGCCGGGGCGAAGTGGTCGAGCGCGCGCCGCGCCGCGTGCGCGTGCTTTCGATCGAGGCGTCCGACTTCGACGGCACGTCCTTCACGATGAAGACTCTCGTCTCGAAGGGCACCTACATCCGCGTGCTCGCCGAGGACATCGGCCGCGCGCTCGGGTGCGGGGCGCACCTGACGGCCCTGCGGCGCACCCGCGTCGGGCACCTCACGCTCGACGGGGCCGTCACGCTCGAAAACCTCCGCGCACTCGGCACGCCCGAGGCGGCGCGCGGTAAACTCACGCCCGCAGACGCCCTGATCACCACGCTCGCCCGCATCGACCTCACGGCGGCGGATGAAGCGCGCTTTCTCCTCGGCCAGCGCCTGGCGCTCGGCCTAGGGACCCGGGGACGCGTACGCGTCTATGGTCCCGCCGCAGGACTCCTCGGCACGGCGGTCGTCTCCGACCGCGGCGTGCTCCAGCCCGAGCGGCTCATCGCACATTGATCCGACAAACAAAAACTTCCATTCATCCAGACTCCCATGACTCGAGCTATCCGCAACATAGCGATCATCGCGCACGTCGACCACGGCAAGACCACGATGGTCGACCGTCTCCTGCAGTGCGCCGGCACCTTCCGCGAAAACCAGCAGGTTGAAGAACGCGTGATGGACTCCAACGCCATCGAACGCGAACGCGGCATCACGATTCTCGCGAAGAACTGCGCGGTCGAATACGAAGGCGTGCACATCAACATCATCGACACCCCGGGCCACGCCGACTTCGGCGGCGAGGTGGAGCGCGTGCTCTCGATGGTCGACGGCGTGCTGCTGCTCGTCGACGCCGTTGAAGGCCCGATGCCGCAGACGCGCTTCGTCACCCGCAAGGCGCTCGCCCAGGGCCTCAAGCCCATCGTCGTGATCAACAAGATCGACCGCCCGGGCGCCCGTCCGGACTGGGTCCTCAACCAGACCTTCGACCTCTTCGACAAGTTGGGCGCCACCGAAGATCAGCTCGACTTCCCGGTGATCTACGCCTCGGCCCTGAACGGCTTCGCGGGCTACACCGAGGACGTTGAGGAACTCAAGAAGATCGGCAACATGCGCGCCGTCTTCGACACCGTGATCAAGTACGTCCCGGTGCGCGACGACAATCCCGACGGCCCGCTGATGCTGCAGATCTGCTCGCTCGACTACTCGACCTACGTCGGCAAGATCGGCGTGGGCCGCGTGCACCGCGGCCGCATCTATCCGAACTCCGAAGTGGCGATCATGAACGGCCCGGACGCCGCGCCGCGCCGCGCGAAGATCAACCAGATCCTCGAGTTTGAGGGCCTGCAGCGCAAGGAAGTCGCCGAAGCCCAGGCGGGCGACATCATCCTCGTCACCGGCATCGAAGACCTCGACATCGGCACGACCATCACGGACAAGGACCAGCCTGAAGCCCTTCCGATGCTCAAGGTCGACGAACCGACCCTGACGATGAACTTCCAGGTGAACACGTCGCCGCTCGCCGGCCGCGAAGGCAAGTTCGTCACGTCGCGTCAGATCCGCGAGCGTCTCGAACGCGAGTTGAAGTCCAACGTCGCCATGCGCATGCGCCCGACCGCCGACGAGACGGTCTGGGAGATCGCCGGCCGCGGCGAACTGCACCTCACGATTCTTCTTGAGAACATGCGCCGCGAGGGCTACGAACTCGCCGTGTCGCGTCCCCGCGTGCTGCTCAAGGAAGTCGACGGCGTCAAGATGGAGCCCTATGAACTCCTCACGGTGGACGTCGAGGAGGAGCACCAGGGTGCGGTGATGGAGGAGCTCGGCCGCCGCCGCGGCGACCTCCAGGACATGCAGCCCGACGGCAAGGGCCGCGTGCGCCTCGAGTACCGCATCCCCGCGCGCGGTCTGATCGGCTTCCAGAGCATGTTCATGACGATGTGCCGCGGCACGGGCATCATGAGCCACGTCTTCGACGACTACGGTCCGATCAAGACGGGCGACGTGGGCGAACGGCGCTCGGGCGTCATCATCTCGCAGGACGACGGCGAGGCCGTGGCCTACGCCCTCTGGAAGATCCAGGAACGCGGCCGCCTCTTCGTGAGCCCCGGCGACAAGCTCTACGAGGGCATGATCATCGGCGAGCATTCGCGTGAGAACGACATCGTCGTGAACCCGATCCGCTGCAAGCAGCTCACCAATATCCGCGCCTCGGGCTCGGACGAGGCGATCCGCCTGGTTCCCCCGGTGAAGCTCACGCTCGAATCGGCCGTCGAGTTCATCAACGACGACGAACTCGTGGAGATCACGCCGAAGACGATCCGTCTGCGCAAGCGCTTCCTCAAGGACTTCGAGCGCAAGCGCGCCGCCCGCGCCGAGGAGAAGGAGTTTGGCTAAGAAGCCCCGCGGCGCGAAGACCGTTCTCTGCCCCTGCGGCAGCGGACGACCCGCGCCCGAGTGCTGTGCCCGCTGGCTCACGGGCGGCGCGGCGCCCCTTGGGGCGCCGGACCCGGAGTCCCTGATGCGCAGCCGCTTCACAGCCTATGCCTTGGGTGACGACGCCTACGTGCTCGCCACCTGGGCGCCCGAAACCCGGCCCGCGGAGCTCTTCGCGCCGGGCGAAGCGCGCCCGAAGTGGCTCCGGCTCGAGGTGAAGGCCTCGGGCACGGCGGCGGACGGCCGCACCGGTTGGGTGGACTTCACCGCCGTGGGCCGCACCGCTCAGGGCGCCTTCCGGATGACCGAGCACTCGCGCTTCCGGCGCGATGACGCGGGCCGGTGGCTCTACGTGGACGGCGACCATCCCGCGGCGGAGTAGATCCTTCCGCTGCGAAGCTCCTCTTCCCCAAAAAGAAGCGCCCGACCGACACCTTCGGCCCGGGCGCTTTTTCCTTTCCGCCTCATTTTCACGACCATGACGACACCCGACACCCGCTCCCCCTGGCGCTTCACCGTGGCGCCGATGCTCGACTGGACGGACCGCCACTGCCGGTACTTCCACCGGCTCCTCTCGCGCCGTGCGCGGCTCTACACCGAGATGGTGACCACGGGCGCGATCCGGTTCGGGGACCGCGAGGCGCTCCTCGGCTTCTCGCCCGCGGAGCACCCCGTCGCGCTCCAGCTCGGAGGCTCGGACCCCGCCGAACTCGCCTTCTCGGTCAAGACCGCCTCCGCCTGGGGGTACGACGAATACAACCTCAACTGCGGCTGCCCCTCGCCGCGCGTGCAGAAGGGAAGCTTCGGCGCGTGCCTCATGCTCGACGCCAAGCTCGTCGCCCAATGCGTGCGCGCGATGATGAGCGAGACCGACCGCCCCGTCACGGTGAAGCACCGCATCGGCGTCGACCGCCGCGACGACTATGCGTTCGTGCGCGACTTCGTGGGCGAGGTGAGGGAGGCGGGCTGCCGCGTCTTCATCGTCCATGCGAGGAGCGCCTGGCTCCAGGGCCTCTCGCCCAAGGAAAACCGCGAGGTGCCGCCCCTCAAGAGGGAGGCGGCGTACCAGTTGAAGCGCGACTTCCCCGACTGCACGTTCGTCCTGAACGGCGGCATCACGTCTGTGGGCGAGTCGAAGGAACTGATCGACGCGGGGCTCGACGGCGTGATGGTCGGGCGTGCGGCCTACCAGAACCCGTGGATGCTCGCGGACGTGGATGAGACGCTCTTCGGCGAACCGAAGAGCATCACGCGCCTCTGCGTGATCGACGCCGTCACCGAGGAGGTGAAGGCACATTGGGCGGACGACGAACACGCGCTCCGGGCCTTCGCGCGGCACCTCAACGGCCTCTGTCAGGGGCTCCCCGGCGCGCGCGCCTGGCGGCGCACGCTCGCCGACCCCGCGGCCATCCGCCGCGAGGGCCCCGAACTCTTCCATCACGCCTGGGCGGTCGCCTTCGGCGGGAGGGATGCGGAGGAGAACAAAGAGGAGTGAGCGCCCGCTCTCAATGAGGCGGGCGGTCTGAGCCGCAGGAGAAGCGCGCCTTCCTGCGCTTTGGTGTGGGAGGCGTGTCTGCGTGAGGCATGAGGGCCCTTCCGGCGGATCAGGGGGCTGCGGCGCGTTCTACGCGACCGCTTTCGCGAAAAGCGCTCGGCGAGACACCGAAAATCCGCCGGAAGGCGCTCGAGAAGGCCGAGGGCGTCGCATAGCCGAGGCGCGCGGCGGCGACTTCGGCGTGCTCGCCCGCAAGCAGCATCTGCGCGGCCGAAAGCATCGCGATACGCAGCCGCCAGACGCCGAAGGAGAGGCCCGTTTCGCGCAGCACCAGACGTGAGAGCGTGCGCGTGCTCATCGCCGCCTCCGCGGCCCAGTCGGCCACCGGCCGCGAGAGCTGCGGATCGCTCACGATTTTTTCGACGATGCGCTTCAGTTCCGGGTGCTCGGGCAGCGGCGCGAAGCCGATCTGGAGCTTCGGTGCGGCGGCGAGCTCTTCAAAGAGCACGGCGGCGAGCCGCGCTTCGTGGCTTTTTTCGGGATAGCGCCGCGGAAGGACGGCGAAGCGCTTGAGCATCTCGATCACCATGGGCGAGAGCTGCAGACGCAGGAGCTCCGCGGGCATCATGTCCGCCCACTCCGGGTTGATGTGGCAGTAGAGCGAAACCGCGCCCTCGCCGAGAAAGCCCTCATGCCGCATGCCCGGCGGCACCCAGACGGCTGACGAGGCGGGAAGCGCTTCGCGCTTTTTCCCGTAGGCGAGCCCGACCAATCCGGAGAGCGCGACCACGAACTGCCCGGTCTGGTGTGCGTGCAGCCCAACCGACTGGCCTGCGGCGGAGCGTTCATTCACGATCACGCACTGCAGGAGTGACGTCGTGTCGTCGGGCTCGAAGCCCGCCGGCCATTTCGTTGCTTCGATGAAGGCGCTCATGGGTTTTCTTCCTGGCTCGGGATGCGGAGGATTCGGGGCGGAAATCATAAAAAGGCCGGCGGCG
>NZ_DAVZJY010000104.1:0-8085 GCF_052272535.1 Sutterella sp.
GCGCGGAATCCCGCGCCGCCCCCTTCAAGGGAATGCAGACTTTGGATGTCGGTCAGCGGTTCGTATCCACCTTCGGGTCGAGCGCGTCGCGCAGACCGTCGCCGAGGAGGTTGAACGCGAGCACCGTGAGGAAGATCGCGATCACGGGGAAGATCGCCGCGTGCGGGGCCGTGAGGAGGTCCGCGCGGGCTTCGTTCAACATTGCGCCCCATTCAGGCATCGGCGGCTGGGCGCCGAGACCGAGGAAGGAGAGCGAGGCCGCGGTGATGATCGACGTGCCGATGCGCATCGAGAGGTAGACGAGGATCACCGAGATCGTGCCCGGGAGGATGTGGCGGAAGAGCAGCATCGAGTCGCTGATGCCGAGGCTGCGCGCCGCTTCGACGTAGGTCTGGTTCTTGAGCGAAAGCACGTTCGCGCGCACGAGGCGGGCGAAGGCCGGGATCGAGAAGATCGCGACGGCCGCGACCACGTTGAACATGCCGCCGCCCAAAATCGCGACGATGCCGATCGCGAGCAGGATGCCCGGGAAGGCGAAGAGCACGTCGGCGATGCGCATGATCACGCGGTCCGACCACCCTTCGTAGAAGCCCGCGATGAGGCCGAGGATCGTGCCGATCACGGCGCCGGCGAAGACCGACGAGAAGCCGCACACGAGCGAAATGCGCGTGCCCGCGACGATGCGCGAGAAGATGTCGCGGCCGAGGGCGTCAACGCCGAACCAGTGCGCAGCCGAGGGACCCTCGTTGAGCATGTCGTAGTCGAAGTAGTTTTCCGGATCGTAGGGCGTGATCACGGGGCCGAGGACGGCGACCACGATCAGGAAGAGCACGAAGGCGGCCGCGGCCATGGCGACGGGCTGCTTCTTGAACTTGCGCCAGAACTCCGTCATCGGCGTGCGCAGCGCGTCGTTCGAGCGGGCGTTGCGCGGATCCACTGCGGTAGAGGTACTCATCTTCTTTTTTTCTCCAAATTCTTATGAAGCGGTTCCGAGAGGACTCACTTGTAGCGGATCGAGGGGTTGATCCAACCGTAGAGGACGTCCACCACGAGGTTGATCACGATGAATTCGAGCGAGAAGAGAAGCACGCTCGCCTGAATGATCGGGTAGTCGCGCATGTCCACGGCGTCAACGAGCAGACGCCCCATGCCGGGCCAGTTGAAGACCTTTTCGACCACGATGGAGCCGCCGAGGAGGAAGCCGAACTGCAGGCCCATCATCGTCACCACCGGAATGAGGGCGTTCCTCAGCGCGTGCTTGACGACGATCTTCGTCTCCGGCACGCCCTTGGCGCGCGCAGTGCGGATGTAGTCGTCGTGGAGCACCTCGACGAAGGAGGCGCGGGTGAAGCGGGCCATCACCGCGGCGACCGCCGCGCCCAGGGTGATCGAGGGCAGGATGTAGTGCTTCCAGGAGGCGGCGCCCACGGTCGGGAGCCACCCGAGCTCGACGGAGAAGATCTCCATCAGGAGAATGCCGAGCGCGAAGGCCGGGAACGAAATGCCCGAGACGGCAAGCGTCATGCCGGAGCGGTCGGGCCACTTGTTGCGGTAGACCGCCGAAACGACGCCGATCACGAGGCCGAAGACCACGGACCAGAACATCGAGGCGAGCGTGAGGTAGAGCGTCGGCCCGAAGCGCTCGCTGATCTCCTGGATCACGGGGCGCTGCGAGCGGATGGAGGTGCCGAAGTCGCCCTGCACGGCGCCCGAGACGAAGTGCAGGAACTGCTCGGGGATCGAGCGGTCGAGGCCGAGGCTGTGGCGGATCATCTCGACGGTCGCTTCGTCGGCTTCAGGACCCGCGGCGAGGCGGGCGGGATCGCCCGGCAGCAGATGGATGAAGAAGAAGACGCAGATCGCCACGAGGATGAGCGTTGGGATCATGCCCAGGAGTCTTTTAATGAAATATCTCAGCATGGACTCGCCTGCACGGTGTTGGGAGGAGGTGTGGGTTTTGTGATTGTCGTTTTGTCCGCCGCTCCTGCGGGCGGCCGTCCCGTCGGGGACGGGGCGCCTTTTCCCGCAGGGAGGTGCGGCATTACTTCACTTCAAGTTCGGTGAAGTTGAAGCTCGCGTCGGGCTGGATGTAGAAGCCCGTCAGGTTCTTGGCGCTGCCGGCGATGTTCTTCTCGTTGACGAGGAAGATCCAGGGCGCGTCGTTCCAGATCTGCTTCTGAATGTCGGCGTAGAGCTCGGCCTTCTTCTCGCGGCCGGTCGTGGCGAGCGCTTCCATGAGCTTCTCGTCGACCATCTTGTTGGAGTAGTACGACTCGTTGGAGTCGTTCGGCGTGAAGCTCGAGGTCGCCAGGAGCGGACGGATCGCGTAGTCCATTTCGCCCGTCGAGGAGGACCAGCCGATGTAGTAGAGCTCGTGCTTGGACTCCTCGGGCTTCACCGACTCGACCATCGCGGTGCGCTGGCCGGCTTCGAGCGTGCGCACGGAGGCCTTCACGCCCACCTGCGCGAGCTGCTGCTGCAGAAACTGCACGATCTTCGCGGCGGTCGTGTGGTTGTAGCCCGACCAGAGCTCGACCTTGAAGCCGTTGGGGTAGCCCGCCTCCTTCAGAAGTTCGCGGGCCTTCTTCGGGTCGTAGGGCCAGGGGCCGAGCTTCACGGCGTAGTCGACGTCCATGGGCGCGACGCCGGTCGCAGGGTCGGCGTAGCCGCTGAAGGCGACCTTGACGAGGGCCTGCTTGTTGACGGCGTAGTTGAGGGCCTGACGCACGCGGATGTCCTCGAAGACCTTCTTCGTGAGGTTCATCTCGACGTAGCGCGTGATGATCGACGGGGTGATGTCGAGGCGCACCGCGTCCTTTGACTCAATCTGCTTCACCTGCTCGGCCGGAACCGGGAAGGCGTAGTCGGCCTCGCCCGTGAGGAGCATCGCGACGCGGGTCGAATTCTCAACGACCGGCTTCCAGGTGATCGAATCCACCTTCGGATAGCCCGCACGCCAGTAGTTCGGGTTCTTCTCAACCTTGAGCACTTCGCTCGGGTTGTAGTCCTTCATCACGAAGGGGCCCGTGCCGCAGGGGTGGAAGGCGATCTTGGCGCCCCACTTCTCGAGCTCCTTCGGGCAGATCATGCCGCCGCTCGGGTGCGCGAGCTGGTTGATGAAGGCCGAGAAGGGCTTCTTCAGGGTGAAGACCACCGTGAAGTCGTCGGGCGTGTCGATTCTGGCGATGTTGGAGTAGAGAACGAAGCGCTTGAGGCCGTTCTTCTTGTCCATCACGCGTTCGTAGTTCACCTTGACGGCGGCGGAGGTGAAGTCCTCGCCGTTCTGGAACTTCACGCCCTTCCTGAGCTTCACCGTGTAGGTGAGGCCGTCCGCGGAGGCCTCGTAGGACTCGGCGAGGACGTTCACGACCTTCATGTTCTTGTCGAAAGAGAAGAGGCCTTCGTAGAAGGACTTCGCAACGGCCTGGCTGAGCGTGTCGGAGGCGTTGTACGGGTCGAGCGTCGTGAAGGTGGAGGCGACGGCCACCGTCACGTCCTTCGTGGCGGCCTGCGCGCCCCCCGCGGCGACGGCGCCGGCGAGAAGAAGCGGAAGAAGCGCTTTCAGAGCTTTCATGGCTTTTCCTTTGGGTTGAGAGAAGTGGTCGGAAAAAGACTTGCGCCGAACGTCCTGAGGGATCAGGCGCCCGGCATCTGCCCGACCTGATGGCGCGCGACGAAGTGGCCGGGTTCGACTTCAACGAGCGGGTCGATCACCGGATCGTCGCCCACCCTGCGCACCGGGCTCGGGAGGTCCGAGAGGTTGAGGAGCTTCAGGAGGTTGCGCTCGGCCGGGTCGGCGATCGGCACGGCCGAAAGAAGCTTCTGCGTGTAGGGGTGGAGGGGGTTGGAGAGCACGGCGCGGCGCGGACCCATCTCGACGATCTGCCCGAGGTACATGACGGCGACGCGGTGGCTGATGCGCTCGACGACGCCCATGTCGTGGGAGATGAAGATGTAGGAGAGACCCATCTCCTCCTGGAGCTCCATCATGAGGTTCACGACCTGCGCGCGGATCGAGACGTCGAGGGCCGCGACGCACTCGTCGGCGATGATCACCTTGGGGCGCAACGAGAGCGCGCGCGCGATGCAGATGCGCTGGCGCTGGCCGCCCGAGAATTCATGCGGATAGCGGTTCGCCATGTCGGGCGAGAGGCCGACGCGCTTCAGGAGCTGCGCGACGCGGTCCCACATCTCCGACTTCGAGCAGACGTTGTGGATCATCAGCGGCTCGGCGATCGAGTAGCCGACGGTCTGACGCGGATCGAGCGACGCGTACGGATCCTGGAAGATCATCTGCAGGTTGCGGCGCGCGACCTGCAGGTCGCGGCGCGTCATGTGCACGAGCGACTTGTCCTTGAAGAGGATGTCGCCGGAGTCGACGTCGAGGAGGCGCAGCACCGCGCGGCCCGTCGTCGACTTCCCGCACCCCGACTCGCCCACGATCGAGAGCGTCTCGCCCGCACGGAGCTTGAAGCTCACGTGGTCGCAGGCGCGCACGACGTAGGTGGGGTTGCCCCAGAAGTCGGTGCGCACCGGAAAGGTCTTCACGATGTCGTTGACTTCGAGGATGACGTCGCCGGGCTTGTGCAGATGGTCCGAGCGCGGCTCGATCACCTGGCCGTTGTCCGGGTCGATGAGGCGGAAGAAGCACGGATGGTCGACTTCCTTGAGGCTGCCGAGGCGCGGCACGGCCGAAAGGAGCGCCTGCGTGTAGGGGTGCTTCGGGTGCGTGAAGATTTCGCTCGCCGTGCCCGACTCGACGATCTCGCCGTAGCGCATGACGGCGACGCGGTCGGCGATCTGCGCCACCACGCCCATGTCGTGCGTGATGAAGAGGACCGCCATGCCGATCTCCTTCTGGAGCTGGGCGATCAACGCGAGGATCTGGGCCTGCACGGTGACGTCGAGCGCCGTAGTCGGTTCGTCGGCGATGAGGAGCTGCGGCTTGCAGGCGAGCGCGATGGCGATCATCACGCGCTGACGCATGCCGCCCGAGAGCTGGTGCGGGAAGCGTAGCGCGACGCGCGCGGCGTCGGGAATGCGCACGAGTTCGAGAAGGTGCACGGCCTCCTTGAGGGCCTCGGCTTCGCTCATGCCGCGGTGGAGCGTGAGGCTTTCCGCAATCTGCGCGCCCACGGTGAAGACCGGGTTGAGCGAGGTCATCGGCTCCTGGAAGATCATCGCGACTTCGGAGCCGCGCAGCTTCTGGAGTTCCGAGCGCGAGGCGTTCGTGAGGTCCACGACGCGGCCGTCGCGGCAGCGCAGCTTGATCGAGCCGTTGACGATCTTGCCGCCTCCGTGCTCGACGAGGCGCATCACGGAGAGGGACGTCACGGACTTGCCCGAGCCCGATTCGCCCACGAGCGCGAGCGTTTCGCCCGGGCGGATGACGAAGGATTCGTCAACCACGGCGGTGGTGACGCCGCTGTCGGAGGAGAACTGCACGCGCAGGTGATCGACCTCAAGCACCGGCTGGGCGTTCTGCGGGGAGTTGGAGTTGCTCGCTGCTCTTTCCATCATTTTTTGAATTCTTGGGGTTTGGCAAAGGAGCGGCCGCCGTGCTGCACCCAATGGACGTGCGGCCCCGGACGGCCCCATGACTCGAGAAGCAAGCCGCGTGCCGCAGCGGCTCCTCAGTCGTCATGCACCCCCGGTCCGGTCCCTCGACGGCTTGTGAATGGGAACCCCGTCGAAGGCCTGCGGCGCCGGGCGGCGCGAAACTTCAGACTACCCCACCCCGGGTTAGCACTGACTGCGGCAAAAGTTGTATGCATGTTCACTAAGCGCCTGCGGCTTGATTCGGCGCAAATGCGGTAGGGCGGATCTGCAGGAAAGGAGGTGAGAGACCATTCAGCAACATCGAACGCGTTGGATTAATCCGGTCGGAAAAGCCAAACCAGAGCGAAACGCACGGCTTTGGCGTCGAATGCACGCATACGGTGCGCTTGAAATCTGTTTTGGCCTCGCGGTGGTGCGCCTGGGTGCGGAAGTGGTGCGCGAGGGGGAGGAGGGACGGGCAGAGGAAGGCGTCTTCTTGCGTCCCGAAGGCGCCGTCTTAGGTGTTCGCCGCAGGCGCGGGGTGCCGGCCGCGGCCGATAATCGTTGCCTGAACCTCCGGCGGGGGCTCACGCCAGAGCGCCCGCCCACTCAATCAAAGAAGCGGAAAAGAGAAAAATGCAGTACGTGCTTCAGAACAAAGTCTTCCCCGAAATCGGCGCCTGGGCCGACGAGCTTGCGGCCTTCCGCCGTGACGTTCACGCGCATCCCGAACTCGGGTTCGACACGGCCCGGACGGTGGGCCGGATCGTCGAAACGCTCCGCGGCTGGGGCATCACGAACGTGGACGCCGACGTCGTCAAGGGCGGCGTCGTGGTCGTGATCGACGGCGCGCGGCCGGGCGCGACGGTGGCGCTGCGCGCCGACATCGACGCGCTCCCGATGCCCGACCAGTCGAAGAACCCCTGGAGGAGCACGGTCGAGATGCGCTGCCACGCCTGCGGGCACGACGGCCACACGACGTGGCTCCTTGGCGCCTTGCGCTACCTCCATGAGAAGCGTGGCGAATGGGCCGGCCGCGTCGTGGGCGTCTTCCAGCCCGCCGAAGAGATCGGCCGCGGCGCGCGCGCGGTGGTCGACGCCGGCGTGATCGAGAAGTACGACGTCAAGGAGATCTACGGCGCGCACGACGAACCGGCGCTCCCCAAGGGCGTCTTCGGGCTGCGCGCCGGTCCCGCACAGGCCTCGACCGACTTCTTCTACATCACCCTCACGGGCCGGGGCGTGCACGCCGCGCGCGTGCATCTCGGCATCGACCCGGTGCCCGCCGCGGGGCTTCTCATCTGCGCGCTCCAGACCGTCGTCTCGCGCAAGGTCTCCGCGATCGAACCCGCGGTCCTCTCCATCTCGTCGGTGAACGCCGGGCGCTTCCACACGCCCAACGTCATCCCCGAGGAGGCGACGCTCTCGGGCACGGTGCGCACCTTCAGCGAGCCCGTGCGCTGCCAGATCGAAGCCGAGATGGCGCGCATGGTGAAGACCATCGCCGAGAGCGAAGGCTGCAGGGGCGACTTCCGCTACGACCGCCTCACGCCCGCCCTCATCAACTCCGCCGACGCCGTCGAGCACGTGCGCGGCTTCGTCACGCGCCGCTTTGGCGCGCAAGCTGCCGCTCCGATCGACGTCTCGATGGGGGGCGAAGACTTCGCCGAATACCTCTTCAAGGTGCCCGGCGCCATGATCCGCGTCGGCATCCGCGACGAGGTGCACCAGGCAGCGCTCCACCACCCGACCTTCGACTTCAACGACGAGGTGATCCCTGCCGCCGCGACGATGCTCGCGGGCGTCGCCCTCGAGCGGCTCGCCGCGCTCGCCTGAGGCGGTCTTCCCTGAAGCCCCCCGGCGGCCGGACGCGCGCTCTGTCCCGCCGGGCCCCCCTGAGTTTTCCGACTGAACGAAGTCCCCGATCATGTCTCCCTACGGCATCCTCTGCACCTTCAGCGCCTACATCATGTGGGGGCTCTTTCCTTTCTACTTCCACGCGCTCTCCGGGATCGGCGCGCTCGAGATCCTCGCGCACCGCATCGTTTGGTCGCTCGTCTTCATCGTGCTCGTGATCATCGCGATCAAGCGCACGGCCTGGGTGAAGCCCGCGCTCACGAACCGCCGCGTGATGCTCGTCTTCACGGCTTCGGCGCTCCTCGTGGGCGCGAACTGGGGGACCTACGTGTACGCGATCGTCTCCAACCACACGATCGAAGCGTCGCTCGGGTACTTCATCAATCCGCTCGTGACGATCCTCATCTCGAGCATCTTCCTGAGGGAGCGGCTGCGCGGCGTGCAGAAGGCCGCCGTCGCGCTCGCCGCCGTCGGGGTCGCGTGGATCACGATCACCAAGGGCGTGCCGCCCTATCTCGGGCTCGTCCTTGCGCTCAGCTTCGCCTTCTACGGGCTCATCCGCAAGACCGCACCTTTGGGGAGCGTCGAAGGGCTGACGCTCGAGAGCCTCATCCTCACGCCCCTCGCGCTCGGCTGGCTCGGGTGGCTCGCCTCGAAGGGCGAGCTCGCCTTCACGCAGGCGCCCGCCAT
>NZ_DAVZJY010000105.1:0-8079 GCF_052272535.1 Sutterella sp.
GCCCGCCCCGGCGGCGCGGCGCTTCACCGACTTCGACCTCTGAAGAGACACCCCATGACGAACGTCTTCGGCCGCTACGCCCCCTTCATTCAGGACTTCATCTACCGGAGCGGCTGGAGAAGGCTGCGCGCCATTCAGGCGGCCGCGGGCGACGCGATCTTTTCTACCGACGCCCACGTGCTCCTCTCGGCCTCCACCGCCTCCGGGAAGACCGAGGCCGCGTTCTTCCCGATCCTCACGCTCCTCTCGGAAATCCCGCCCGTGTCGGTGGGGGCGCTCTACATCGCGCCCTTGAAGGCCCTCATCAACGACCAGTTCGGGCGCCTGACCGACCTCTGCGCCGAGGCGGGGATCCCCGTCTGGGCCTGGCACGGCGACGTGCCGCAGTCGAGGAAGCGCAAGCTCATCGAGCACCCCTCGGGGGTGCTGCAGATCACGCCGGAGTCGCTCGAAGCGCTGCTCCTCAGAAAGCACTCCGCCGTTCCCGCGCTCTTCTCGAACCTGCAGTTCGTCGTGATCGACGAGATCCACTCGCTCATGCGCGGCGACCGCGGGCTGCAGACGATGTGCCTCATTGAACGCCTCTCGCGCCTCTCGGGAACGGACCCCCGCCGCATCGGGCTCTCGGCCACGATCGGCGACCTCGAGCGCGCCGCGGCCTTTCTGCGCGGCAAATCAACGCGCCCCGTCATCGTGCCCCGCGTCGCCTCGCCCCCGGTGAAGTGGCGCCTCTCGATGGAGCACTACTGGGTGGTTGCAGAGGAGAAGGAGTGTTCGAGCGCCTCGTCGCCCGGCGTCTCCGAACCCGCGCCGTCGCTCCCGGACGCGCCCGAGCCCGCCGCTCTTGGGGCGCAGGATGCCGGGCGGGCGCAGTCTGCAGACGCTGCGGATGCGGCGCAGGCGCAGGAGGCAACCAACACGCCCGCCGTCGAGATCGAACTCCCCGCCGAGGCGACGGACCCGCAGGCCTCGGCCACCGACCGGGCGCCCAAGGGGGCGGACCCCGGGCTCGCGGCGATCTTCGAGCACACCCGCGGGCGCAAGTGCCTCATCTTCTCGAACTCCCGCGAGGAGTGCGAGGCGGTGACCTCGACCCTGCGCGCCTACTGCGACCGTCGGGGAGAGCCCGATCGCTTTCTCATCCACCACGGGAACCTGTCGACGGCGATCCGCACGGAGGCCGAGGCCGCGATGAAGGACGACGCGGACAGGGCGTCGGTCTGCTCCACCGCGACCCTGGAGCTCGGGATCGACGTCGGGCGCCTCGAGCGCGCCTTCCAGATCGACGCGCCCTTTACGGTTTCGGGGTTCCTGCAGCGCATGGGCCGCACGGGCCGGCGTGGGGCGCCCCCCGAGATGTGGTTCGTGATGCGCGAGGACGAGCCCGAGCCCCGGGCGATGCTCCCCTCGACCATCCCCTGGAAGCTCCTCCAGGGGATCGGCCTCGTCGAAAGCTTCCGCCGGGACCGCTGGGTGGAGCCGCCGAACCTCCGGCGCCTCCCCTTCAGCCTCCTCTACCACCAGACGATGACGACCCTCGCCTCCGAGGGCGAGATGCGCCCGAAGGACCTCGCCGAGCGGGTGCTGGGGCTCTCGCCCTTCGCGCGGATCGAGCCGGCGGACTACCGCACGCTGCTCCTGCACCTCTTGGACACGGACCAGATCGAGCGCACCGAGCGCGGGGGATTGATCGTCGGGCTCGCGGGCGAGCGGCAGCTCGCGAGCTTCAAGTTCTACGCGGTCTTCCAGGAGAACGAGGAGTTCACGGTGCGCTCGCGCTCGCAGGAGCTGGGCACCATCGTGCAGCCGCCGCCCGCGGGCGAGAAGATCGCGATCGCCGGGCGCGTGTGGTTGGTCGAGGAGGTGGACGTGAAGCGCCACGTCGTCTGGTGCGACGAGGTGAAGGGGAAGGTTCCCGCCTTCTTCGGCCTCTGCCCGGGCGACATCCACACGCACGTGCTCGAAAAGATGTGCGAGGTGCTCCGCTCGACCGACGCGTACCCCTATCTGCTGCCGCACGCCGTGAAGCGCCTCGTCGAGGCGCGCACCGCCGCGCGGCGCACCGGCATGACCGAGCGCCCGCTCCTCCCCCTGGGCGATGGCCTCTGGTGCCTCTTTCCCTGGCTCGGCACCTACGCCTTCCTCGCCCTGGAGCGCCTCATCAAGATCCGCTGCGCGGCGGCGCTCAAGCTCTCGCACTTCGAGGTCTCGCGCCCCTACTTCATGTGCTTGCGCATGGAGGCGGACGCGCCGGACTTCTTCCGGGCGGCGGCCGCGGCCGCGCGGAGCCTCACCGACCCCATGGACCTCGTCTACCCGACCGAAGTTCCGGTCTTCGAGAAGTACGACGCGTTCGTGCCCGAGGAGCTCGTGAGGAAGGGCTTCGCCCAAGGCGTCCTCGGCGTCGAGGAGATGCGCGCGCGCGTGCTCTCCTGGGCGGCGGGCGGGCGCTTCCCGGAGGCGAAGGCGATCGAGGGCGCCGCAGATTTGGGCGACGTGCCGTATTGAGGCTCCGCCGTCGACCGGCCGAAGTGAAGGCCGGGACAAAGAGAAGACCGGGATCGCTCCCGGCCTTCTGATGAAATCACGAACGCGCCGGCGTGCGCTGTTCGTGCTTCCGTGCGCCTCAGTGCGCCTGCTGCGGGTGCGAAATGTCGGTGCGCGCCTCGCCCGGCTCGTGCGAGAGATCTTCGTAGGGGAGCACCGCACTGCCCGTCTTCATCAGAACGATGAGGCAGAACACGGCCGTGACGGTGACGAAGGCGCCGCCCACGAACGCGACCGGCGTGAAGCCGAAGTGCTGCGAGACGAGGCTCCCGACGAAGGCGCCGCCGCCGATGCCGATGTTGAAGATGCCCGAGTAGAGCGACGTTGCGACGTCCTGCGCGTCCGCGGCCACGTCAAGCACCACGGTTTGGAAGGCCATGCAGATCACGGTCTGTGCGGTGCCCCAGACCACGATGAGCGGCATGAGCGTGAGCCAGTTCGAGCAGAGGGGCACCACGAGGAAGAGCGTGAGGGCAAGCAGGATCAGGGGCGTCGTGAGGGTCGCGGACCGGTAGCGGTCCACGGTCTTCGAGGCCGCAACCGTGCCGATGATGCCCGCGAGCCCGTAGAGGAAGAGGACGTTCACGACGTCGTTTTCCGCCATCCCGCCCACGTGCTGCAGGATCGGGCTGATGTAGGAGTAGACCGTGAACTGCCCGAGCACCGTGACGGCCGTGAGGAAGTAGAGCTGCAGGAGCGCGGGGCGCTTGAGGATGACGGGGAGGCTCTTGATGCTGCCGGCCTTCGTGCTCGGGCAGGGCGGGAGCACGAACCAGAGGAGCACGAACGCGACGGCCGCGCCGATGCCGATGATGAAGAAGCTCTCGGCCCAGCCGAAGAGGTGGCCGAGCTGCGTGCCGATCGGGACGCCCAGGACGGTCGCGACGATGGTGCCGCCCATCACGATCGCGAGCCCCACGGCGCGCTTGCCCTTCGGGGCCATGCGGGCCGCGAGCGGCGTGATGATCGACCAGTAGATCGAGTGCATGAGCGCCACGCCCACGCGCGTGGCGTAGAGCGTCGCAAAGCTGTCCACGAAGATCACCGCGAAGTGGCAGCAGGCGAAGAAGGCGACGAGGAAGAGCAGGAGCTTGCGGCGTTCGAGCTTCGCCGTGGCGAGCGCGAGCGGAAGCGACATGATCGAGACCACCCAGGCGTAGCCCGTGATCACGAGGCCCATGAAGGACGTGGTCTCATGGAGGCTCTCGGCCATCTCAGGCAACAGCCCCACCGGGAGGAATTCGGAGGTGTTGAAGACGAACGTGGAGACGGCGAGGCACATGATGGGAAGCCATGCGCGAAAGCCCGTCTCAGGGCGCTGTTCATCAATCATGATTGCGTGTATGGGAAAAGTGAAGAAAGGGTCGGGGTCTTGACCAGCCGCGAATCGTAGCACCGACGCTCAGGGATTACCCGTAGTTTTGCGTTTGTGTTCGGAGAGTCGGCTGCGCTCGGGAAGGTGAGTTTTCCGCATGGAAGGCGGAGAATGTCTGAGGGGAGCGCGCGCGTCCCTAGAGCGCTCCGCCAGAATCCAGTCGTTTACTCCGGGAGGAATTCGGTCCATGCAGAGACGCGGTTTTCTTTCATGCTTTGCGGCCGGCGCCGTCGCGGCCATTCTCTACGCCGCGGACGCCGTCACGGCGGTGCGGGCGTTCGAGCCCGTCGCGCCCGAAGGAAAAATCTACGACAAGCTCGGCCGCTACCAGGGGCGGGTGACCGGGGACGGGCGCCGCTACGATTCGCTCGGGCGATACGAGGGAAGAACCACGGAGAACGGCCGCCGCTACGACCATCTTGGGCGCTATGCAGGGCGCGTGACCGAGAACGGCCGCTACTACGACGACCTCGGTCGCTATCAGGGGCGCGTCACGGAGGACGGGCGCCGCTACGACAGTCTCGGGCGCTACCTGGGGCGCACGGACGAATCGGGCCGCGCGTACGACGCGCTCGGCCGCTACAAAGGCCGCGTGGGCCGCTGAGGGGGCGCTGGAGAAGAGAAAGGGCGCTCCGCCCGCGCGGGGAGGAGCGCCCTCATGAGGGGCTGTGTTGGGCGGATTGCCCTCAGACTACTTCAGGTGGTCGAGGATCGACTTCGCGGGGTAGCCGAGCGACTGCGCGGCCACGACGACCTCGTCGGGCTTGAGGCGCAGCGCCGCGACGATCTTCTCGGCCGAGAAGCCCGTGCGCGCGACGCACGCCAGGCCCATCGCGGAGGCGGCGAGGTACACGGACTGGAGCTTCGCGCCCACGTCGAGGTGACAGGCGCGGATGCGCATTTCGCGCAGGTCCGCCTCGTCCACCGCGGCCTTCTTGATTTTCGGGGCGATCGTCTCGACGGCGTCCGTGAGGAGGCTCCGCGTGCGGGCGTAGTTCGTCACGAAGACGATCTCGAGGGGCGGGAGCGTGAGCTGGGCGTTCAGGAGGTACGTCTCCTCGCGCACGTCCTTCATCGCGCAGAAGAGGAGCCCGTTGCGTTCGGGCACCCAGAGCCAGATGCCGTTGGCCTTGAGGAGATAGACGTCGGTTTCGCGCCAGTCCAGCGCCGAAGGGGTAGTGCGCTTCCCGCCCTTGCGGTTGATGCCGTCGGCGGCGTAGAGCAGGTTGGCGACCACCTGGTCGGAGAGGGGTTCGTTGCTGAAGTTTCTCTGGCTGCGGCGGTTCTTCAGGGCGTCCATCAGGGACATGTCGAGTCCCGTGGGCGCGGGGAGCGGGCGGAAGATCTCGTCGTCGCGGCGCTTGGCGTGGCTCGCGAAGCGCCGGTTCACTTCGGCCTTCAGGTCCTCGAACTGGTCGCTGATCTCGGCTTTGAGGTTCGAGAGCCGGTTGATCGCTTTCTGAACTTTCTCAATGGACATGACGTTCGACGGAGGCCTCGGCGGACTGCATGTCCCGCAGGGGCCTCCCGTTCTTCAAAGTGGCCCCGCCCTGAGGGCGAGCGCGCCCGGATAGAATCGCCCGGAGCCGGAGGGAGCACCTCTCTTGAGGAAGACGCCCTCCCGCGGACGTTCGTCGAGTCGTTCAACGCGAAAAGGAGCGCGGTCGCCATGGCGGTGAAGGTGGAAAGGATAGAACAACCCGGAGGCGGCGTGAGCTTTCAGGTGACGGTTCCGCGGTACGCCGCGGACGCGTTCGAAGAGACGTTGAAGAGCCTTGCGGCTCTCGTCGACGCTCGGCCGCCCCTCACGGATTCGGCCTCCCTCTGGGCGAAGCCCGCCGCAAGGGAGCTTCCCGGAAAGCTTTTGAAGCGCCTGCGCACCGAGGCGGGCATGACCCAGAAGCAGGCGGCCGAAGCCTTCGGCACGACGCAGTCGCGGATTTCGGACTTCGAGATGGGCGTGCGCACGATTCCGCCCGAGGTCGCCGAGCGGCTCGCCCGGCGCTTCGGCGTTCAGGCGTCGGACTTCTCCGCGTCGGGCTTCCGAGCCTGACCGGTCTGGCCCGTCCGGTCAGCGCTCGGCGACGGGCCGGGAGGACGTCTGCGGCCGGATCGGGATCACCCGCGCGCCCGCAAAGAGCGCGTCGAAGTCGCCCGGGCCCGCGAGGTCCGCGAGCGTGAAGCGGTTGAGTTCCGCATAGAAGGCCTCGAGCCCTCCGTTGAGGATGCCCGGCAACCGGCATCCGGGCGCGATTCCGCAGGCGGGATCGGCGCAGTCGACGAGCGGGAGGTCCTCTTCGAGCGCGCGCACGACGTCCCCCAAGCGCAGCGCCCTGGAGTCGGGCGAGAGCTCTACGCCCCCGGAGCGCCCGCGGCGGTTCAGCACCCAACCGCGGCGGCCCAACTGATGCACCACCTTCACGACGTGGTTGTGCGTCCAGCCGATCCGGGCCGCAATCTCGGCGACGGTCGTGAGTTCGCCCGCGGGGCGTGTTGCAAGAAGCATCAGCACGCGCAGCGCGAGATCGGTGAATCGGGTGAGGCGCATCGAGGGATGTTTGTTGGAGAGTGGTGAGAAAGAGGCGGGAAGAATAGCGCAATGGGAATGCGAAGAAGGCCGGGCGGCGCGCTCTCCTCTGCGCGGTCGTCCGGCCTCCGGGGGCAAAACGGCTGAAGGCCGTGGGAGCGGCGCTCCGTCTGCGCACTGCGCCTTATTCGAGGCTGCCCGTGCTGAAGGTCTCCGTGTGGATGCGCGTCGGCAGCACGCCGATCTGCTGCAGGGCGCTCGACATCGCCTTCATGAAGTCGACCGGACCGCAGATGTAGAAGTCCGCGCCCGGATCCTGGCAGAAGCAGCGGATCTTGTCCACCGTGATGCGGCCTTCAACGTCGAAGTCCGTACCGAGATGGTCGTCGGGCCCGGGGGGTTGCGAAGTACACGCCCTTGGCGGCGTTGGGCATGCCCTTGATCGCGGCCTCGACGTCCTTGCGCAGCGGATAGTGGGCGCTGTTCTGCGTCGAATAGAGGAAGTGCACGGGGCGCAGCGGGTTCTCGGTCGCGAGCTCCTCGAGCATCGGGACGATCGGCGTGATGCCGATGCCCGCGGCGATGAGGACTATGGGCGACTCGGCCTTGACGTCGTCGAGCACGAAGGTGCCCGTCGAGGCGTCCCGCCTCACTGTGGAGCGCCTTCACCGTGACGCGTAGCATCGAGCCCGCCGGGGTCTGCGAGAGCGTGTACTGTCGCGGCTGCGTGAGGTTGAGGGCCTTCGAGTGGATGGATCGTCGTGTACTTGTCGAGCTTGTAGGCGGGCACCGGGCCGAAGTTGCTCGGAACAAAGTAGAAGAACTCGACGTCGGTGCATTCCTTCACGCGGTTGACGCACTGGAAGGAGCGTCAGCCGCTCCAACCGCCTTCCTTCGCCTCCAGCTGGACGTAGATCTCCTGCTCGGCATGGATGAGAATACCCGAGAGCTGTTCGTAGGCGACGCGCCAGGCTTCGACGATCTCCCCACTCCGCCAAGCCCGTACGCGGCATATGCTCGGACGCAGTGGTCCCTGACTTGACTCCTCAGAGAGCCCGTCTCGTTAAGCCAGCCTCCTCAATTCTGAAAGCGTTTCGCCTGATACTGTACCCGCGCTCGTTGGCGCGGATTTCATAGGATCCCACAAGTCTCCACGAAGCTTCATATAAAACTGCGGGAAGCGTTCCCGAAGACTGGCCATTTTCCCGCGTTCACGCTCGGCAATCCATTCCGTAAAAATCTGCACGCGGCGCTTTTCATAAGCCTCTTCTCGGGCGGAGACATAGCAGGACAATGTCGGACGATGCCAGCCGGGGAGCACCTGCACGAGCTGCTGATTTTCGAGTTCCTCCGCACAGTGAAAGAGCGGCAGATCCGGCACCACGCCGGCTCCGAGCATCAGAGCCGATTTCAGCGAATTGATGCTGTGCATGATGTTGGCCTTTTTCCAGCGCAGTTTTTCCGTGCGATCGCCCATCGTCAGCGCCTGCGTAGCGCTGCGGGTGGGACCGTTAATCAAAAGCCCCGTGTGACGCAGACAGTCCTCCGGCACGCGCGGCATACCGTAGCGCTTGATTTGACATCCTCTCCGCCCTGAAGGACGGAGATTCCCTACTGAGTCCTTACGCGT
>NZ_DAVZJY010000106.1:0-8039 GCF_052272535.1 Sutterella sp.
CTATAGTGGAGAAGGTCGAAGCGCGTACGGGATACACGAAGTAGTCCGCGCCGCGCTCAATTCGATGACTGCAGGCGTCTCCATTCGGCGGAGGCGCTTTTCCCTTTTGCAGGTTCCTGCAGGTTCTGCGAGCGGGAAAGGTGGTCGGACTGTTGAGCGCAGGTGACGGACCGGCGCCTTCGGCTTCACCACCACCCAAAAGGAGTACGGATTATGAATCTGAAGCTCAAGCTCTCCGCAATGGCGCTCTGCACCGCCGCGGCGGTTCTTTCCTTCGACGCGCTCGCCTGCTCGACCATCATCGTCGGCAAGGACGCATCGAAGACAGGCGAAATCCTCGTCGGCCACAACGAGGACAACGGCGGGCGCATCCTCACGGCCCAGTTCTGGGTCCCGCCCGCGACGCACCAGAAGGGCGAGATGATCGAGTACGAGCCCGGCAAGGCGAAGATTCCGCAGGTCGAGAAGACCTTCGGCTTCTACTGGTCGCAGACCTTCGACCCGACGGGCGCTTCCTTCTCGGACGGCTTCGTCAACGAAAACGGCGTCGTGATCGTCTCCAACGCCTGCACCGGCATCTACGACGACGACCGGCAGGCGTTGAAGGAAGGCGGCATCGGCTACGGCATCCGCCGCCTGATGGCCGAGCGCGCGGCTTCGGCGCGCGACGCGATCAACATCGCCATCGACCTCCTCGGCAGGTACGGCTACTTCGCGGACGGCCGCACCTACACGGTCGCCGACGCGAAGGAGGCCTGGCAGATCGCGATCCATCAGGGCAACACCTGGGTGGCGCGCCGCGTGAAGGACAACGAGGTGGTCTACATCCCGAACAACTTCATGATGGACAAGGTCGACGCGACCGACACCGAGAACGTGATCGTCGCGCCGGGCATGATCGAGCGCGCCATCAAGAACGGCCGCTACACGCCGAAGACCCCGGGCGTCTACAACGACTTCAACTACCGCGTCGCCGTGCAGCCGCCCGAGCGCCGCGCGGCCGACTACAACCAGTCGCGCAACTCGATCGCCTGGGAGAAGATCCTCGGCGTCCGGATCACCGATCCCGAAAAGTTCCCCTACAGCGTCGAGTCGACGAAGAAGTTCGGCGTCGAGGACCTGAAGGACATCCTGCGCTCGCACGAAAAGGAGATCGGTGCGGATCCGGGTTGGTACCACTACAAGGCCCTGGGTCTCTGCCGCCCGACTACGCACGAGTCCGTGGTTTATCAGCTGCGCGCCGACCCGCTCCTGACGGCCGGCTGGCGCACGCTCTCGCGCCCGTGCGAGACGCCCTACGTGCCCTTCTATCCGCTCGCGAAGCCCGCCAAGGACGCGGCCTTCCTCGACTGGCAGACCGCCACGGCCGAGCACTTCAAGGGCAAGCCCGAGCACTTCGGGTGGTCGGCCGACTGGCCCGTCTGGACCTTCGTCCATGCTTCGAACACGTTCGACTACCAGCGCGACCAGTTGAAGGAAAACTCGAAGTTCATCGCCGGTCTTGAGAAGCACTGGACGGCCGCGCAGCCCGAAGTCGAACGCCGCGCCGCCGAGCTCCTCAAGGTCTCGCACGAGAAGGCCGCGGAATTCCTGCACGACTACAACGCCGCGTCCTTCTTCGAGGCTGCGGCCAAGGTCTCGGCCCACACCGCCAAGGCCGCGCCTCACAAGATCGCGATCCTCGCCGACTCGATCGACCCGAAGAGCACGCAGACCGTGGATGTGGTGCTCTATTCCGACAAGACGCTCGACGCGGCGAAGGTGGATCTCAGCCGCACCTATGCTGGCGTGGGACGCGCCTCTATCGGCACGAAGGGTCTTCTGAGCCACCTCGCCAAGCCCGTGAAGAGCGAAGTGCGCGACGTGGACGGCGACGGCCTCAAGGACCTCGTCGTCTCCTTCGAACAGAAGGCGCTCTCCGTCTACACGCTCCCGGGCGCCGTCTTCGACCTCTACCTCTACACGTTCGACGCCGCGAAGAACCGCGTGTCGGCGATGGATGCGGTCCTGATCGAGACGGAAGGCTACAAGGGCGCGCAGAAGCGCACCGAGGGCGCCGACGTCTGACGTCCCGCCCGTTCCGCCGTCCTGATCTTTCCGGCCGGCTTCGGCGCCTTCGCCCGAATGAGGCCGCCCCGTGGGGCGGCGTCCGCCCGGGCGAAGGTCGTCGCCCTCCAGGCCGGAAGGCCGGAGAACCATGAGAAAAGCCCGCACGGACGCTGGGTCCGCACGGGCTTTTCCTTTCCCGTCGCTCTGATGTGAAGGGCGGGACGGGCTGCGTTTCAAGCCGGAAATTTAGGCCTTGAACGCGGTCTCGAGGTTCGGCACGACCTGCTTCTTGCGGGACATGACGCCTTCGAGCCAGATGTTGTCGCTGCCGAGGGTCTTGCCCCAGGCGCCGGCGATCTTCGCGGGATCGTCCGAGGCCATCAGCAGGAGGGAGCCCTCCTTCATGATGTCCGTGAGGAGGAGCATCGCGGTGTGGCGGCCCTCGGCCTTCATGCGGCCGAGCTCCTCGACGAGCTCGGGGATGCGGTCCTCGAGGAGCGCAAGGTCAACGAGCTCCAGCTGGCCGATGCCGACCTTGCTGCCCGACATGTTGAAGTCCTTGAAGTCGCGCATGATGAGGTCGCGCGCCGCAACGCCCTTGACGGCGGACTTGGCGGTGAAGAGCTCCATGCCGAGGGCCTTGACGTCCTCGACGCCGGCGATGACGGCGAGTTCGGCGGCGGCGGCGCGGTCGGCCGGGGTGCACGTGGGCGACTTGAAGATCACCGTGTCGGAGAGGATCGCGCAGAGCATGGCGCCGGCGATCTCCTTCGAGGGCGCGAAACCGAGGTAGTCGTACATGCGCTTGAGGATCGTGTTCGTGCAGCCCACGGGCATCACGACGATCTCGAGCGGAGCGGAGGAGGTCATGTCGCCGAGCTTGTGGTGGTCGACGATGCCCTTGAGCGTGCAGTCGCCGAAGTCGTCCGGAGCCTGGTTGAGGTCGGAGTAGTCGACGATGTACACGTCGCGGCCGGCGACCGACGTCACGACTTCAGGCGCCTTGAGGCCGAAGCGCTCGAGGACGAAGGCCGTTTCCGGGGCGGGCTTGCCCTGGGCGGCCGGGACGACGTCGAGGCCGCGCTTCTGATAGAGGTCGGCGCAGGCGATGGCGGCGACGATGCTGTCGGTGTCGGGATTCTTGTGACCGAGGATGATGGCGGACATGGGGTGAATGCCTTCGTGTGTGTTTTGCGCCGCTTGCCCGGAGGGCGGACCGCCCCGGGCGCCGCCCGCGCGCACGCGCCGGCCGGGCCGCCCGAAGCCGTCGAAAGTCGTCCGAAGCGGCAGGGGTTTTTCGCAATGCCCGACATTCTATGTGATGCGGGCGGCCCCGGGGCGGGCGCCCGCAGAGCGCCGCACCGGGTTGGGGTCCGCCCGAGGGCGCAGCGCCTGCTTTTTCCGAGCTCCTGTGGGCGTGCCGACGCAATCAATAGGCGACGCCTATCAATTAATCCATATTGTTCATGCATCACGCATGGGCGCTAGGGGAAGACCCTTTGCCGTCTCCACGCGGTATGGACGCGCCAACGCGGTGATGGGCCTGAAGAAATGTTTTGAGAACGGAAGGCGGTTCTTCGATGCGTTGTTCCTGTATGGAATAGCGCTCGGCGGATTCCGAGGGTTTCCCCTTTGCGCCTTTCGGCCGATCCGGCCTCATCCTTCAAAACAGATCGTCGGGCGACCTCCTTGAGGCGACCCGGACGACGAATAAAAAAGACAACACCAATCAAGCGGCCGTCTCACAAAAGGACCTCTCGGAAGGGTCGATGAGAAGAAGCAGAGCTTCTCTCGTCGGCATTTCCGGGAGGTCCTTTGCTTTTGTGGACGGGGCGCCGCGGGTTGGAGGAGACCCCAAAATGGAAAAGAAAACAGCGCAGGACCCACGTGGGCCGCTGCTCACCCGCCGTTCCCTGATCGGTGCGGCGGGCGCCGCCGCCGGTTCGGGCATGTTGGGCGCCTCGCTCTGGACGGCCGCCGACGAAGCCGCCGCGAAGGAAGTCGAGGCCCTGAAGGCCGACGGCTGGGAGGCGCACCCGACCGCCTGCATGATCTGCGGCGGCTACTGCGGCCTGCTCGCGATGCACAAAAAGGGCGCTCCGGTCTCGCAGGAGACGGTGCGCATCATGCCCAACCCGGGCCACCCGCAGCGCGGCTGCTGCGCGAGGGGCGCGCAGGCCATGTGGATGTGGAACCATCCGCTGCGCCTGAGAAAGCCCCTGAAGCGCACGGGGGAAAAGGGTGAGGGGAAGTTCGAGGAGATCTCCTGGGACCAGGCCCTCGACGAAATCGCCGCCCGCGTGAAGACGATCGTCGAGCAGGACGGCGAGCGCGCCGTCTCGATGACGTCGCACAACTTTTCCGGTCTGCAGCAGTGGCTCGCCGCTCCGTTGGGAACGCCCAACATCATCAGTCACTCCTCGACGTGCAATTCGGCCTCGGTCGCCGGCCGCCGCAAGGTCTTCGGCAAGGGCTTTGACGGGGCGGGCAAGGTCGAGCCCGACTACGCGAACTGCCGCTTCCTCCTCTGCATCGGGCGCACGCTCAACTGCGCGATGGGGGTGGCGGCCGTCTTCGGCCGCGCGCGCGAGCAGGGCGCCAAGCTCGTCTTCGTCGATCCCCGCATGCCCGAAGGCGCCTTCACGGGCGCCGAGTGGGTGCCGATCCGCCCGGGCACGGACTCCGCGCTCATTCTCGCGATGATCGGGATCGGTCTCGGCGAAGAGCTTGTGGACTTCGAGTTCCTGCGCAGGTGGACCAACGCCCCGTACCTCATCGAAGCGGGAACGCGCCGCCCGGTGACGGCCGGTGACCTCATTGCCGGCGCCGCGGAGGACGCCTGGGTCGTGATGAACCGCGCTGACGGCGCCTTTGCACCGATGGCGCTCGTGAAGGACGCCAAGGGCGCGGTGGTCGGGTTCGACGAGCCCGTGAACGTTGATCCAGAGCTCGACTATTCGGCCCGCGTCACGACGACGGACGGGCGCGTGATCGAGGTCGAGTCGTGCCTCCACGCCGTCGCCGCCGCCGCTCGCGCGATGACGCCGGAGCGCGCCGCGAAGGAGACGAGCATTCCCGTCGCGACGATTGTGCGCCTTGCGCGGAGCTTCTTCACCGAAGGCGGCGTCTGCGACGACGGTTGGTACGCGTCGAGAAACGGCAACGACACGAGCGCCTATGCGCTCATGAGCATGCTCAATCTCTTCACGGGACGGATTGATCAGCCGGGCGGCTTCGTCGTCACTCAAGGGGGCGGCTTCAAGGGACCGGGCTGTTCGCAGTCGGGCGGCAAGGGGAAGGGGCCCAACGGCCAGAGCTGGACCAACAAGGACGTCAAGGCCCTCGACAAGGTCTACTACCCGGAGGGGTCCGGGACCTACTCGGCGATCTTCGAGGCGATTGAGACCGGCAAACCCTATCCGATCCGCGCGGCCTTCATCACGGGCACGACGATGTTCCACCGCGAGGCCAACTCCGAGCGGCTCGCGAAGGCCCTGAAGGCGCTCGACCTCGTGGTCGTGCAGGACATTCTCCCGCACGAAGTGATCGACTACGCCGACTACGTTCTGCCCTGCACCTTCTTCCTCGAGGCGCACGAGTATGGCGGCGTGAAGTGGGCCCTCAACGGAAACGTTCAGTTCTCCGGCGCCGGCATCGCCCCGCCCGAAGGGTGCGAGGCGCGCGAGGAGATCTGGCAGTTCGCCGAGATCCTGCGACGCGCCTTCCCCGAACGCGCGGCCGAGCGTCTCGGCTACGCGAAGGAATTGAAGACCCGCGACGAATTCAAGGCCTGGTACCGCGGCATGATGGATGCGGCCTGGGAGAAGTTCATCGCAAAGAAGAACGCCGAGAAGCCCGGTGAAGGCGACCGCATCGCCGCGGACGTCCGGGCGCACGGCTGGAGCGAGACGGCGAAGAAGAAGTACGGCGTTTATCCCTACAAGAAGCCCTTCGGCACGCCGACGGGCAAGGGCGAGATCATCTCCTTCCTCTTCGCATCGAAGTACGAGTCGAAGGGGGCGTCCGGGCTTTCGGACTTCGAGGCGCCTCCCGCCTACAAGCTCCCGAAGCCCTTCTCCGACGAGTTCTATCTCGTCTCCGGCAAGGACAGCGCCTCGAATTCGGGCGTCGCAATGTTCACGTGGCCGACGAAGTTCCTCGGTGACCGCACCGTCTGGATGAATCCGGTCGATGCCGAGCGCCTCGGGATCTCGACGGGCGACATGGTGGAGCTCACGGGCCTCGACACGGGCGCGAAGGGCCGCACCCGCGTCACCGTCACGAACCGCGTGATCGCCGGGTCTCTCTTCAGTCACGGCTTCTCCGGGGGCGTGCGCACCAAGCGCAGCCTCGGCGCCTACGAGTGGACGCGCGAAGGCGTCAACTCGCACTGGTTCGCCACCGGGTGGCGCGAACCCGTCACCGGGTCGCTCGCCAACAACTCGTCCGTGCGCGTCGTGCGCATCGGGCGCGACTAGGTCCGTGAGGAGACTAAGCGATGACTGAACAAACCAAAAAGCTCGCGCATCTCTTCGATGCGACACAGTGCGTCGGGTGCTCGGCCTGCATCGTCGCGTGCGCGCAGACGAACTACCCGGAGATGCTCAACGATGAAAACACCGGCTGGGGGGCGCTTCCCTCGAACATCCGCCGGGTGACGATCGAGACCGCCCGCCGTCCGCGGCAGCTTCTCGTGCAGTGCCAGCAGTGCGACGACGCACCCTGCATCAAGGTCTGTCCCTTCGGCGCCAACTTCCACGACCCGGAGACGGGTCAGGTGAAGACCGATCCGAAGCGCTGCGTCGGGTGCGGGTACTGCGTGACGGCGTGCCCCTACGACGTGCGCTGGCTCCATCCGACGAAGGGGCTGCCGGTGAAGTGCATGGGCGAAGGCTGCGAGAAGCTCGTTCAAGCGGGCGAGTCGCCCGCCTGCGTTGCGGCCTGCCCGGTGTCGGCGCGCGCCTTCGGCGACGTGAACGATCCCGAGAGCCCAATCTCCCAGCGTCTTGCCCGGTCGCGCGCCGAGCGGCTTCTGCCGCAGAAGGGCACGCGTCCCAACTTCTTCTTGGTGGTGCAGAAATGAATCCGCAGTACTTGGAACTCACCGCCCAGGCTTCGACGAGCCACTGGGCGTGGACGATCGCCTTCTTCCTCTGGTTCGTCGGCCTCTCGGGCATGGCGCTCTTCCTGAACGTCTGGCTGAAGAGCCGCCGCGTCTTTTGGATCGCGGGCGGTGCCGCGATCGCGGGCACGCTCCTCGTGCTCTCGCACCTGGGGCGGCCCCTCAACCTTCCCGTTGCGGCCTTCCACGCCTTGACGCAATGGTCCTTCAATTTCTCGAGCTGGATGTTCATCGGCATCTGCCTCCTCGCGGTGCTCTGCATCGCCGTCGTGCTCGAAGGCCTCCTCATCCGCTGCGGCCGCGCCGCGCAGGTGGAGATCCCGGCCGTGCGCTGGGCGAACGGCGTCCTGGGCGTCGCCGCCACCGCATACTCCGGGTTCCTCCTCACCGAGGCCGCGGGCGTGCCGCTCTGGAACACCACCGCTGTGCCGGTCCTCTGGATTTTCTCGGGGCTCGCCTGCGCCGTTGGCGCGGCGGAGATCCTCGCCGCAGCGGGGAAGCTTGAGGGCGGACATCCGTCGTGGCTTCCCGGGACGGCCTGGGGCGTGCATGCGGGCGAAGTGTTCGTGCTCTTCGCCTTCCTTCAGTCGGCGCTCTCCGGGACGCCGGGCGCCGCCGCGGGCGCGCAGACGCTCCTCTCGGGCGGTGCGTCGCTCCTCTTCTGGTTGGGCGCCGTGGGTCTCGGCATCGTGCTCCCGTGCCTCTGCGGGCTCGTGAGGCACGGCCGGACGGCCGCCGTGATCGGTGGGCTCGCCGCCGTGATCGGCGCTCTGGCGCTGCGCGCCTCGGTGCTCTTCGCCGGGTACTTTGATCCGGTGATCATGTAGTCCCTTCCGGGGCGGGGCGGCCGTTTCAGCCGCTCCCGACC
>NZ_DAVZJY010000107.1:0-8000 GCF_052272535.1 Sutterella sp.
TCGGACCTCGGTCGCGGGCGAAAAGGCGGGACTAAACTCCCCGCGGGCCCGCCCCGCTTTGTATTCACCACGTCCTCGGTCTTCAGAGCAAAGTGCAGAACTACTCGCTCATCACGAGCCTTGTCACCGGCTTCGGTCTTGCGCTCCCCTTCGGCTACCTCGCCGAACGCTTCCTCAAGTCTCCCGCCCTCGTCGGCTACATCGTCGCGGGGCTCGCCGTAAGCATCCTCCCGGGGCTGCCGCCCGTAAACGGCGAGATGCTCGAGCAGCTCGCCGAAATCGGCGTGATGCTCCTGATGTTCGGCGTGGGGCTGCACTTCTCGGTGCGCGACCTCGTGCACGTGAAGGGCATCGCCATTCCGGGCGCGACGGGGCAGATGGTGGTGGCCGCCGCCTTGGGCGCCTGCGTCGCGATCGGGTTCTGGCACTGGGACATCGGTGCGGCGGTGCTTTTCGGCTTCTCCATCTCCTGCGCCTCGACCGTCGTCGTGACGAAGGCCCTGGAGATCCGGCACTTGACGAGCGAGATGAACGGCCAGGTCGCTATCGGCTGGCTCGTGATGGAGGACCTCTTCTCGGTGGTGCTCCTCGTGTGCCTGCCGCCCTTCGCCGCGGTGGTGCACGGCTCGCACGACGTCTCGGCGATGAGCGTGGCGCTCGAGGTCGCGAAGACCCTCGCCTGGGCGGCGGTCTTCGTCGCGCTGATGCTCGTCGCCGGCCGCAAGGTTCTGCCGTGGGTGCTGCGCGAAGTGGCGCTTACGGGCTCGCGCGAGCTCTTCACCCTCACGGTTCTCGGCTGCGCGATCGTGATCGCCTACGGCGCGGGCGCGATCTTCGACGTGAGCTTCGCTCTGGGCGCCTTCTTCGCCGGCATGGTGATGCAGGAGAGCCGGTACGCGCACCGCGCGGCGCAGGATTCGCTCCCGCTCCAGGACGCCTTCTCGGTCCTCTTCTTCGTCTCGGTCGGCATGATGCTCGACGGGCACATCTTTCTCGAGCGCCCGTGGGAGATCTTCCTCGTCGTCCTCATCATCATCGTGGGCAAGATGTCGATCTCCTTCGGGATCGTGATCGCGCTGCGCTGGCCTCTTGAGACCGCCCTCACCGTGGGCGCCTGCCTCGGGCAGATCGGCGAATTCAGCTACATCCTCGCGGGGCAGGGCATTGCGCTCAAGCTCGTGGACCAGACGATGATGAGCGTGATCGTCGCGGCCTCGATCATTACGATCGCCGTGAACCCGATTCTCTTCTGGCTCGAACCCCACCTGACCAAGCTCCTCGTGCACCGCTTCGCCTGGGCGAAGCGCGCCGCGATGAGGCAGCCCCCGTATTCGCAGCTGCCCGCCGGGACGCCCCGCGAACTCCTCGACGGCCAGGTCGTGGTGATCGGGTGGTCCGACACGGGCGAGGAGCTCATCAAGACGCTCCTTGAGTCCGCGCGCCGCACCATCGTCGTGGCGAAGCCCTCCGACCCGATCGACGACCTGCGCGCCCGCGGCTGCGGCGTGATCGTGGGCGACCCCACCGACCCCATGGTGCTCGTGCAGGCGCACCTCATGAGCGCGGGCGTCCTCGTGATTCCGTCGACCCCGCCCGTCGCCGCCAAGCAGATCTACGACACCGCGCGGCAGCTGAACAAAACCCTTCCCATCGTCGTGCTCGTGAAGAGCCTTGACGCCGCGGGTCTCTTCAACGCCTCCGACAAGAACCTCTCGATCCTCTGCGAGCCGCTGATGACCTCGATCACGCTCGCGGCCGTCACGGTCGAGGAGCTCGTGAAGCACGAAGAGGACGAGGACAACCAGGTCGAGCGCATGAAGACCGTGCGCGAGCAGTTGGACGCCGAGTACCGCCGCAGCGTCAACGCCGTGCGGGGCGGCGAGGCTGCGGCCGCCACCGACCAGAAGGCCGGGGAGCTGCAGGCCGCCGCCGCGAAGGTCGCGGGCGAGGCGATGGAGACCGTGCGCCGCAATACGACCGAGCACCTCTCGCCCCGTGAGAGCGCCGTGCGCTTCGGCAGGAGGCTCGCCGGCTGGCTCAGAGGCCGTCCGGAGAAGAACGACAAGCAGGGCGGCGCCGCCGAGCGCACGCCCGGCGAAGAGACCGCGCGTTCGCTCGCGGAGAACCTCGATCCGGACGCGGAGCGCCCGAAGAATTGAGCGGACGGGCGTGAGGCGGGCTGCCCGGCCGTTTCCGTCAGCGGGCGAGCGCCGAGAGCGCGCCGTACCAGACTTCGAGCACGCGCGGCATGCGCCAGCCCATCGGGCGGCAGTACCACGGCAGCGCAATGAGCGCATGGCGGCGGAAGGCCTTGCCGACGCCGATCGTCGGGCGCAGTTCAAGCGCCTGTTTGACGAACTTCCAGGCCGCGGTTGAATCGCCCGAGAGGACGACGGCGTCCGGCGCGCTCGCGAGGATGAGGTCCGCCAACGACTGCTCGGAGAGCGAATACATCCCGCGGATCTGCTCGGAGCTCTCCGGAACATCCACCGGGTTTTCGCAGCCCAGGGCCTCGACGATCTCCGCGGAGAGGTCCGAGCGCCGCGTGGCCGCAAGGCAGTAGACGGCGTCCTCGATCGGATGCCGGATGCCGAGGAGCGTGAGCACCCTGAGCTTCGGGAGCGCGGGCTTCGCCTTCACCGCGGCGAGCCGCTCCTCATAGTCGCGGGCGATCCGCTCGGCCTGCTTCTCTTCGCCGTAGAGGGCCGCCGCGCGGGCGACCACCTCGAGCGCCTCTCCCTTGACGTCGAGCACCTTGACGGTGAAGCCCGCGGCCTCCAAGGGCTCCTTCATGACGATCGGGTTGAGGTGCGGGTCGCCGTTCTCTTCGAGCAGGATGTACTCCGCGTCGATGCGGCGGGCGGCGGACTCAAGAATGCTGGGACGGTCGTGGATCGCGCAGCTCGTGCACTCGAGCATCTTTTCGGTCGGGTGCCAGACCTCCATGGCGGGGATGTCGCCGCCCACCAGACCACGGCCGTAGATGCGCAGCGCGGCCAAAGCCTCGGCGGCGGTGTCGCCGACGATGATCGCGTTTTCATACCTGGGGAACGGGGTGTAGACGTTGAGCATGTTGTTCTTCTCTTTGGGAGGGTCGTTGTTGAAGGGGGGCATTTCACGGCACGGGTGCGGGCGAAGGTTCCGCCCGTACGACGGCGTCCGCATGCCGTGAGAGGCCGTCCTGATGGGAGACCATCACGACGGCGGTTTCGGGGAGGAGGGTCCGGAGCTGCGCGAGGATGCGCGCGGCCGCATCTTCGTCGAGCGCGGAGGTCATCTCGTCGAGCAGCAGCAGGTCGGGGCGCGCCAGAACCGCACGGATGAGGAGCACGCGCTGCTGCTCGCCGCCCGAAAGGACGTTCGCCCACTCGGCCGCTTCGTCGATCCTGTGGGCAAGATGCCCGAGCTCCATGTCGGCGAGAAGCTTCATGCACGCCTCGTCCGGGAGGCTCTCGGGCGGCGCCGGGTAGGCGAGGTTCTCGCGGAGCGTGCCCTTGAGGAGATAGGGCTTCTGCGGGACCCAGAAGATCGTTTCGCCGCCGCTCTTCCGGAGAACGCCGGTGAAGTTCTCATAGAACCCGGCGATCGTCTTGAGGAAGGTGCTTTTGCCCGCGCCCGATTCGCCCGTGACGAAGACGAGCCGCCCGCGACGGGCGGCGAGCGTGAAGGCCGTGCGCCGCGCAGGCAGGCCGCTCCTTTCGTCCTCTTCGTGCGGAAGGGTGAGGACGAGGCGGGCTTGGGCCGTCTCGCCCGCTGCGGCCTCAGCGGGCGGCAGCGCCTCGGCGGCCCCCTCGATGCGCCGGCGGGTTTCTTCGGCCTCGGCGAGACCGTTCAGAAGGTGAGCGAGGCGCTCCCACGTGGCCGCGAGCCGCGCGAGGTCGTCGTAGGCGAAGATGAACCAGGAGAAGGACCGCGCGACGTCGGTGAAGGCGCCGCGGATCTGCATGAGGCCGCCCAGCTGAATCGTGCCGGCAAGCAGACTCGGGAGCGCGAAGAAAATGGGGGCGAGGTGCGTCACCTGGCCGAGGCCGACGGTGAAGAAGTCGAGGTCGCGCTGCTTCTTCACGAGGTGCACGAGGACGTCGTAGAGCTCGAGAAAACGCGTCTTGAGGTTCTCGCGCTCGCGCGCCTCGCCCTGCGCGCCCGCGATTGCGTCGGCGTACCGGCGCTTTTCGATGAAGGCGTAGCGGAGGTCGGCCTCCTTGTGCTGGCCCGTGAAGTTGAGGTTCTTGAGCGGATGGCCGATCCAGTGCGTGACGAGGGTCGCGACGATCGTGTAGGAGAGGCACACCCAGAACATGTAGCCCGGAATCGTGAAGCCCAGGACCGTGATCGAGCCCGAGAGGTTCCAGAGAATGAGCGAGAAGGAGCCGATCGTGAGGACGGACTCGATGAAGGAGAGTGAGAGGTTGACCACGAGGCTCATGAGGGAGCGGGCGTCCTCAATGATGCGTTGGTCGGGGTTGTCGGGTTCCCGCCCGCTTTCGCGCAGTACGTAGTGCGCGCCGGCATTGGAGAGCCAGCGGTCGATCAGGCGGAAGGTGAGCTCGCGCCGCAGCGACAGAAGAAGCCGGTTCTTCGCGTACTGCGCCAGAACCAAGAGCGAAATGATGACCGCCGCGAGCCAGATGAAGTCGAAGAGCGCGTCGTAGATCGCCGGGGCGTCGACCTTCTGGAGCGCATTGAAGAAGCGCCCGTTCCATTCGTTCAATGCGACGCTCAAGCGTACGCTCGCGGTGTTGGAGACGAGCAGGAAGGCGAAGAGGAGCCACCAGGGCAGGGCCGAGGCGGAAAGAAGCCAGGAGCGCAGCAGCTGTCGCAGGACCTGCGAGCCGCTTCGCGGGGCGGGGCCGGAGGTGGCGGAGGGAATGCCGTCGTGCGGCTCGGTTGGCGTAGGGGGCGGCATTCGGGGGCGGGAGTTTGCGGGAAAAGAGAGAAAAGATGACCCGTCTTCGGCCCGGAGACCGGCTCGGGGAGCCGGTTCCCGGAGTCAAGGACGAAGGCGGGAGGATCAGAAGCGTCCCGTCACCCAGACGCGGGCGGCGCGGCCGTAGCCGTAGGAGCCGTTGACGAAGCGGTACTTCTCGTCGGTGACGTTCTCGATGGCGAGCCCGGCCGTGAAGTCCCAGAAGTTCGGAATCTTGGGCGTCCAGGTGAGGCCGACGGAGTGGGTGGCGAAGGCGCCGTATTTCGTTCGGGGGGATGCGGTGTTCTTTGCCTTGTCGCCGTCGGCGGCGTCGTACCAGTTGAAGCGGTACCACGGATGAAGCGCCGTCCTGGGGATGGAGTAGCCGAGCTGGAGTTTTACGGATTGAGGCGTGATGCCTGAAACGCGCTTGTCTGCTTCCTTGTCGACGACATGAACCAGGCCGTAGGCGAAGTCGGCGTTGAAGTTCCCGACGGCATACTTTGCAGAAAGTTCAACGCCTTTGCGGGAGACGTGACCGATATTTTCAGCCTGATAGCAGGTTGTGAGGCCATCATCGCCGTACCATGAAGCAATATTGATGAAGTCCTTGACATCGTCGTAGAAGACCGCGGCCTTCACATTGAGCGCGTCGCTCTCGGCGGCGAGCCCCGAGAAGGCGGCGTTCATGCCCACTTCGTAGTTCCACGACTTCTCCGGCTTGAGATCCGGATTCGGATACACAACAACCGGGAAGAACTGCGGGTTGTGGGAGAGGGAGTAGTAGAGCTCGTCCATGATGGGCGGGCGGAAGCCTTCGTTGGCGGAGGCCCAGAAGGAGAGGCCTTCCATGGGTTTGAGCGTCACCGTGAGGCCCGGCGTCACCTTGCCGTCGGAGAAGGAGTCGAAGCCCGCGGCCTCGCGCTTGAAGTACGAGTAGCGGATCTGAGGCGCAATCGTCAGCTGATCGCCAAGAGCGATTTCATCCTCGATGAAGAAGCCGAAGTCGAGCGACTTGGCGTCCGGACGGCTGGGATCCTTGATGCTCTCGCCGAATGTGAACGGGTTGTACTGCAGGGAGTCCTGCTCGCTGCGGGAGAAGTCACCGCCGTAAGTCAGCTGATGGTTCATGCCGGCGAAGTCAAATCGGGACGTATTCTGAAGATTGCCGCTCCAGGACTCGAAGTCGTCGCTGTTGCCTACGCCTTGAAGCCCCATCATCGGCATCCGCACCACCAAATCCATGCTGTAGCGGGCTTTGGTGTACTGAAGGTTGGCCCGGACATCCCACCACGGGCCGTTCTCATAGAGCCAGGACGCGACGGCACGGTGCTGCTCGTAGCCGTAGTCGTTCGTCTGGTCGGGGTCGTAGACGCCGTTTTCCGGCGAAAGGTAGAACGTGTCGAACTTGTCGTAGTTGTAGGCGAGTGAAAGCGTCGAGGCGTCGGTGGGCGAAATGGCCGCCTTGGCGAAGACGGCAGTGCTCTTCGTGTCGGACTCCCTCTCCGACCGTTTGCCGTCGGAGAGTTTTTCGTTGCCCGAATGGCGCTGAGAGACGCCGAAGATGTAGTCCACGGCGTTGGCTCGACCAAAGGCATAGGCGCTGCCCATCAGTTCCTGCGAAGCCGTCGAATAACCAGTCTTCGCCTTTACGCCGAAAGTTTCTTCCGGCTTGAGCAGATCGGCTGCGCTCACGGTGGTTAGGGCGATCGTGCCGCCGATGCCGCCGTTGCCGTAGAGGGCCGAGCCGCCGCCGTGCTTCACCTCGACCTGCTTGAGAAGTTCGGGGTCGATGAAGATCCCCAAGGGGTGGTTGCCGGCCATCGTCGTCATGTCTTGGCGAACCCCGTCGATGACATAGGTGATCTGATTGGATTCAGAACCGCGGATCGACAACCTCGTGAAGATCGGCGATTCGGGCGACTCGACCATCACGTTCGGGATGTCCTCGAAGATTTCGCCGAAGGTCTGCGCACCGCGCTCGGTGATTTCGCGGTCCGTCACCGCGGCTATAGACGCGGCCGTCTGAGAGAGCGGCTCGGGCGTGCGCGTGGCGGTCACGACGACGGGGTCGAGCAGGACCGTCTGCGAGGCGACGTCTTCCGAGGAATCAGCAGCCCATGCCGTCGAGGCCGCGCAGAGGGCAAGAATGAGTGCGGTCGGACGGAAGTGAGACCGTTTGTTGGTGGGTGAGGTATGCATGTCGAGAACCTTGAGGGAGCAGCGGTTCGCTGCCCTGTTCATTAAATGAAAACGATTCTCGCAAGCGTTTACACTGTAGACATTAGTACAAACCCGCAAATTAAGGGTTAACACCTATGCCTTGGACGTCCATTGGGAACATGAAGAAGGCGTCGCCCATCCGTGATGGAGAACGACGCCTTCCCTGATGGCTGAGCTTGTGGCCGGACCCTCACTCACACTGCCGGATGTGGGAGGGTCCGCGCCGCCTTTGGTTTGTCAGGCGGCAGCCTTGCGGCCGGCGATGCGGCCGAAGACCAGGCAGTCGAGCGTGGCGCAGGAGCCGAGGCGCACCGCACCGTGGACGCCGCCCGAGGCTTCACCCGCGGCGAAGAGGCCTGGAATCGGCTGGTCGGTGCGCACGTCGATCACGCGGCAGTCGTTGTCGGTGTAAAGGCCGCCCATGCAGTGGTGGACCTTCGGCTGGCACTCGCCGATGTACCAGGGCCCTTCGACCATCGGCACCTGGTCGTTGTTGATGTAGCGCCCGAGCACCGGGTCCTTCTTCGCCTTCACGACCTCGTTGAAGGCCGCAATGGTCTTCTGGAGGTTTTCGAGCGGAATGCCCGAGCCCTTCGCCATCGCCTCGACCGTGTCGTACTTGTCGAGGATCTTCGCGTCGAGCATCTTCTCCAGGAACCCGGGACGCTGCTTCTTCAAGGGCTGGACGTTGGGTTCATTGCAGATCGCGAAGGCCTTCTTGCCTTCCTGCTGCTCCAGCATGATCGCGTCGGCGCGGACCTTGCGGTTGGCGAGCTCGTTCACGAAGCGCTTGCCGTCCGAATTGACCAAAAAACCGGCCTCGCACAAGCCCCGTCCTTCAGGGCGAGGTTAGCGAGGCCAAAATGTTTGT
>NZ_DAVZJY010000108.1:0-7998 GCF_052272535.1 Sutterella sp.
ACGACCTTTCGACCGATTCCTCCCAACGAATAAATTCGTGGGCTCCCTCGGCCGGCTTTCGTGGAGCCCCCCCGAGGAGGAACCCGACGGCGTCCGCTGACCGCCGCGCTCTTCACCATTTCCTTCAGGCATGCCGCCTCCCGCAGCCCGGACGCATTTCCCCGGGCCGCGGGATTCTTTTCGCCTGATCGCCTCAAAGCTCGTTGAAGCGCCACGTCGCCCGCACCGAGAGCGTGTGAGAGCGGATGCCGCCGCCCGCCCGCGAGGTCATCCCCGAGAGCTCGAACCGCGTCTCGGGGAACTGCACCGCGACCGAACCCCCGGCGCTCACCCTGAAGTGTTTGGGCTCAGGCCCGGGAAGAGAGGAGCGCGCGGCCGTCACTTCGGGGAGCGACAGCGTGAGGGTCGGGCGAGACCCCGTCATCCCCGTGAGGTCGCCCCAGAGCGAAGCTTCGACCCGGGTCGGGAGCCAGTCGCCCAGAAATCCTGAGGCGCTCGGCAGGTCAAACCCCGTGCGGGCGGCGAGTCCGACGGAGGCCGAGAGGGCGCCGCCCCCGGACTCCTCAACCTTGAGCACCTTGCCGCTCACGGCCGTCCATTGGGCCTCGGAATCCTCCCAGCGCCAACCGCGCAGTCCCGCGCGCCCCGCGACCGACCAGGCGTCGCTCGCAAGAAGCGTGCGCTCCCAGGCCGCCCCGGCGCTCCAGAGCGTGCGCTTCACGCCCTCGGCGCGCAGCGTGTCGCGCGCCGAAGGCACGGAGAGGCTATCCGTCGCCTCGCTCCAGGCGAGGTCGAAGAGCAGCCGCCCGTCCCAAAGCGGGTGCGCCGCGAAGAGGGAGACCGCCGCCGCCTCGCTCGAGCCCGTGAGGGGAAGGCGGGAGTTCGGCGCGTCCGCCCTGAAGTCGTGCTCGATGAAGGCGCCGAAGAGCCCCACCCGCCAGTCGTCGCGTCCGAGAACGAACGCCCCCTGAACGGTCGTGTCGTCCGTGCGCAGGGTCTTGGCGAAGCCCAGGGCGGGAAGCTCCGTTTCGGTGCGCGTTTCGCCCGACTTCGCCTCGATGATCACCGGGATGTTCGTCATCACCGCGGGCATGCTGCGCAGAAACGCGTCCTCCTGCGCGCGCTTCGGCACCGACCCGCGCAGCTCGGCCGCGTCAAGCACGTCGAAGAGCTCGAAGGAGAGTCCCGCCGTCTTCTGTGCGAGCCGCTCGCGGGTGCCCGCCGCGGCCGCAGCCGACCCGAGCTTCACCACCGACTCGGCGACCTCGTCGGCCGTGAGGCTCGATAAGAAGAGCGTCCGGTACCAGGAGGGCGTCGTGACGTCACGGCGCACCTCGTAGATGCCGTTCAGAAAGTCCCCGACGGGTCCGGAGAAGGCGAGGCTCTCCATGCGCACGCCCAGAGTCCCGTCCTCGAGGAGGTAAAGCTCCCCCTCCTTGAAGCTCGAATCCACGCGCACCACCACCGATTCGAGCCCCGTGACGCGTCCCTCGGTGAAGTCCGCCTGCGTGAGCTTGAAGGTGGCCGGGACGTCGTCGTCGCGCTCCTCGCCCGAAGTGATCCAGAGCACGGCGCCCGTGTCGAAGTGGGTCCACGTTCCCGCCTCGGTCTTGAGTTTTGCCCCGTCCCCCCGGAGTTCGAGCACCGCTCCGGAGGCGACGAAGAGGTTGGGCGCGCCCGCCGCCGGCGCCGACGCTCCACCCACGGCGAAGAAGTGCCGGTTCGTGATCGCGGCGTCCGACGCGATCAGCAGCCTCCCCAGGTCGGGGATTTCCGTGCTCGGCGAGAGCCCCTCCGCCGCGCCCCAGGTGAAGACGCCGCCCTGCGAAACGCGGACGAAGAGGCGCGCCCCCTCGTCCACCCGTATGGAATTTGCGCTGAAGGCCGCCGGCCGGAATGCGACGACCTCCCCGCCCGCGCCGTCGCCGCCGGGATGGTCCCCGTCGAGGTCGTCGGCGGCGCCCAGCTCGACCCTCACGTCGCCCTTCACGACGAAGTCGCCCGCCTCGAGCAGCATGGGCCGCTCCCAATCCGCGGCGCCGCGGATTTCGACGCGGATCAGTCCGCCCGAGGCTTCAAGCCCCGCCATCGTCATCCGCGCGCCGCCCCGGAGGACGAGCTCGGCCTCGGGGCCGAGCTCGAGGCGCCCGACGTATTCGTCCAACACGTTGTAGTCGAGGCCGTCGAATGCGGCCCCGTCGTCGAGCGTGAGCGTGCCGCCAGCGAGGGTCGTCGTGCCGGCCGCATAGGCCGCGGTCAGGTCGCCCGTGAGCGAGACCGAGCCGCCTTTGAGCGTGAAGTCGGTGGTCGTGAGCATTGAGCCGCCCGACATCGTGAGCGTGCCGTCCTTCGTCACTTCAACGGCGTCGTACGCTTCAAACGCGCCGTCCGTCAGCGCCTCGGCGCCCGTCACCGTCCAGGCCGTCGAGTCGCCGGCCGCCGCCGGGGCCGGCAGATGGACGAGCCCTGCGGCAAAGAGGAGTCCGAGAAGCGCAGGAAGGGGGCGTTGTTGAAGAAGCGGCGTACGCAGGCCAGTGCCGGCGGTCGGCTTGCGGGAGCGGTCGATCGTCATGGTGTCGTTGAGGGTGTGGTGGTGAAACATCGTTTTCTTCACCGGCCGCACCGCCGGACGGGAAGTCCGCGCGGGGGGCCGGGGGAGAAACATTTTCCCGACCGCATGCGGTTTATCCTCCCTACGGAAAACCCTTCCCCCTCACCCCCTGCCGGAGGCGCTCGCCGACCACCTCTTGACGCCTGTTATACGAATTTTCACCAAACACCGTGGGTTTGAATCCCTAGAGGATCAAGTGGAGACGCGCGTTGGATACAAACAAAAAAAAAACGCCGGCTCCCGAAGGAACCGGCGCGCGGATGCAACACTTTTGCGGCGCGCCTCGAATTGCGAGCGCGCCTTTCAGCCGTCAGTTGCGCAGGCTGTGGATCGGCGCCGGGATGCGGCCGCCCAGCTTCACGAAGCCCGAGGCGTCGCCGCCCGGGACGCGGATGATGCTCGCCTCACCCAAGAGGCCGCCGAAGACGGCGACGTCGCCCACGGTCTTCCCCGGGACGGGGATCACGCGCACGGCGGTGGTCTTGCCGTTGATCATGCCGATAGCCGCCTCGTCGGCGATCATGCCGGAGATGGTCGCGGCGGGCGTGTCGCCCGGAATGGCGATCATGTCGAGGCCCACCGAGCAGACCGAGGTCATCGCCTCGAGCTTCTCGAGCGTGAGGGCGCCCGAACGGGCCGCCGCCTCGATGGCGCTGTCTTCGGAGACCGGAATGAAGGCGCCCGAGAGGCCGCCCACGTGCGAGGAGGCGAAGACGCCGCCCTTCTTCACCTGGTCATTGAGCATCGCGAGGATCGCGGTCGTGCCGGGCGCACCGATCGAGGAGAGGCCGAGCGACTGGAAGATCTCGCCCACGCTGTCGCCCACGGCCGGGGTCGGGGCGAGCGAGAGGTCGGCAACGCCGAAGGGAAGGTTGAGGCGGCGGGCGACCTCGTTGCCGATGATCTCGCCCACGCGGGTCACCTTGTAGGCGGTGTGCTTGATCACCTCGGCCGCGTCGGTGATCGTGAGGTAGTCGCCCTTGGCGCGGAAGGCGCGGTCGAGGGCCTTCTTCACGACGCCCGGACCCGAGACGCCCACGTCGATTACGACGTCGGGCTCGCCCACGCCGAGGTAGGCGCCGGCCATGAAGGGCACGTCCTGCGGGATGTTGCAGAAGACGACGAGCTTGGCGCAGCCGATCGCGTCGCGGTCCTTCGTCGCTTCGGCGACGTCGAGGATGCGCTCGCCCATGAGGCGCACGGCGTCCATGTTGATGCCGGCCTTGGTCGAGCCCACGTTGATCGAGGAGCAGATGCGGTCGGTCGTGGCGAGCGCCTCGGGGAGCGCGTCGATCAGATTCTTCTCGCCCGGGGTCATGCCCTTCTCAACGAGCGCGCCGAAGCCGCCGATGAAGTCCACGCCCACTTCCTTGGCGGACTCGTCGAGCACCTGGCAGGCCTTCACCATCTCGTCGCGCGAGAAGGCGGCGCCCACGGTGCCGATCGGGGAGACGGAGATGCGCTTGTTGACGACGGGGATGCCGTAGCGGTCGCCCACCAGGTCGCAGGTCTCGACGAGCTTGGAGGCGTAGCGGGAGATCTTCGCGCGGACCTTGTAGGCGAAGCTGTCGAAGTCCGAGCTCGCGCAGTCGAAGAGGTTGATGCCCATCGTGACGGTGCGCACGTCGAGGTGCTCCGAGCGGAGCATGTTGATGGTGGAGAGAACCTCGCGGTCGGTCAGCATGTTGGTGTGTTCCTGAATATGTTCGTTTGTTCGTTCGTGGAGGATCGTGCGGCGGCGGACTACTCCACCTTGACGCGGTGGATCGCCTCGAAGATGTCGCGGTGCTGCAGGTTGCAGCGCAGGCCCATCGCCTGCGCGCGGTCGATGAGCGTGCGGTGCAGCGCCCGGCGGTCCACTTCCATCGGGATGGTCGCCTCGAAGACCTGCAGCGACTGACCGTCCTCGATCGGGAAGGCGCGCAGCGACTCGATGTTGATGCGCTGCTCGGCGAGGATCTTCGAGAAGGTCGTGATGATGTCGTTGCGGTCCGGGCCCCAGATGCTGATCACGTAGGGCTCGCCCGGAGCGGCCTCGGGCGGCTCGACGAAGTCGAGCACGAGCACGGCCTGGTTGAGCTTGCGGCGGCGGATCTCGTCGGTGAGGTCGCCCTCGATGTCGTTCTTCGTCACGTCGACGGGCTTCTGCACGACGCACATGAGGGCGAACTGACCGTGCAGCGTCACCTGGCTCACCTGCTCGAGGTTGGCGCCGCGGCGCGTGATGACGGCCGACACGGCCGAAACGATGCCCGGACGGTCAAGACCGAAGACGCCGACCAAGACGCGGTCCATTTTTTCTTCACTCACAAGAAGTCTCCTGAGGACGCTGAGGGACGACCAGCTCCGGAGGAGCCATTCGGGAAATCCCTCTGTTCAAAAATCTGTGCATTTGAAGTGTATCGCCCGGAACGACGGTTCCGCGCGGGAATGGGCCTTCCGGAATGCGCGGCGGGGGAGCGGGCGCGCCGTCGGCGCCTCTCGAGGAAGGGCGTCCCCTAGCGGCGGTTCGCAAAGGCGCCGGGGAGCTCCAGAAGCGCCCCGAGCCTTGGGAAGGCGGCGAGCGCGGCTGCGCGCGAAGCCTCGGCGACCGCTTCGAGGGTCGCGCCGCGCAGCTGGGCGGCCGTCCGCGCGGTTTCGAGAATGTCGGCGGGTTCGCTCTCGGGGGGCGCCGCATCGCGCCGGAGGCTCCCGGGCATGTCGGGACAGTCCGTCTCGAGGAGCCAGGCGCCGTCGGGCAGTTCGGCGAGGTGCCGGCGGATGCGCAGGCTCCCCGCATAGCTCGCGGCGCCCCCGAAGCCGAGCCGCAGGCCGAACTTCAGGAAGGCCGCGCGCTCGTGGTCGGAGCCGTTGAAGGCGTGCACGGCGCCGCCCGCCGGGGCGACGCGCCCGAAGAGGCCGAGCGTGCGCGAGGCGCTCCGGCGCACGTGGATCGAAAGCGGCAGCGCGAAGTCGCGCGCGATCCGGAGCTCTTCGAGCAAGACCGCCTCGGCCTTCGCCTGGTCGATCCCCGGCACGAATCCATCGAGCCCCACTTCGCCGATGCCGATGAAGAAGGGGTCGTCCAGGGCCTCCTCCACCGTGCGGCGCAGGTCCCGCAGCGTCTCCTCCCCCACCTCGTCGAGCGCGAGCGGATGGACGCCGAGGAGGTATCCGAGCCCCGCCTCGCGGGCGCACTGCGCGGTCTTCTCCCAGTTCGAGGGGCCGCCCGCGCAGAGGAGCATGTTCTCCACCCCGGCGCGGCGCGCTTCGTGAAGAAGCCGGCCGCGGCGGGCGTCGAGCCGCTCGACCCAGAGGTGCGAGTGCGTGTCGATGAAGCCCATGACGAATCTCCCGGAAGAAGGAATGCGGAGCGCCTCAGCCCTCGACCGGAACGAGCACGCCGTCGGCGAGCCGCACCGTGCGGTCGCAGCGGCGCGCGAGGTCGCGGTCGTGCGTGACGATCACGATCGCCGAGCCGCGGCCGCGCGCGAGCGTGAGGAGCGATTCAAAGACCTGCGCGGCGGTCTCCTCGTCGAGGTTGCCCGTCGGTTCGTCGGCGAGCACGCAGGCCGGTTCGGTGATGAGGGCGCGCGCGATCGCCGTGCGCTGCCGCTCGCCCCCGGAGAGCTGCGACGGGAGGTGCTCGAGGCGGTGCCCGAGCCCCACGGCCTCGAGCGCCACCTTGGCGCGCGCGAGCGCCTCGGCGCGCGGCGTGCGGCGGATGAAGAGCGGCATCGCCGCGTTTTCGAGCGCGGAGAACTCGGGAAGAAGGTGGTGGAACTGATAGACGAAGCCGAGGCGGCGGTTCCGGAGCGCCCCGCGCGCGCGCTCGGAGAGCCCCGAGAGCGTCTCGCCCACGATGGCGACCCGCCCGCCGTCAAGGGCGTCGAGGCCGCCGAGGAGGTGCAGGAGCGTGGACTTCCCCGACCCGGAGGCGCCGAGGATCGCAACGGTTTCGCCGCGCGCCACCGAGAGGTTCACGTCCCGCAGGACGGGGACGGCCGCCGCGCCGTCGCGGTAGGCCTTGGCGACGTGCTCGGCGAGGAGCACGGGAGTCACGTCATTCATAGCGCAGCGCCTCCGCGGGGTGAATGCGCGCCGCGCGCCAGCTCGGATAGACCGTGGCGGCGAGCGACAGGAGGAAGGAGAAGACCGCGATCGGCACGATGTCCGAGAGCCGCGGGTCCGAGGGCATGGTGCTGATGAAGTAGATCTCCTTCGGGAGGAACTCCACCCCCATGAGGGCTTCGATCGCGCTCACGATCGCGCCCACGTTCTCGGCGACGAGAAGCCCGGCGGCGACGCCCGCGGCGACGCCGACCAGGCCGACGATCGTCCCCTCGATCATGAAGATCGCCATGATCGAGCCCTGCGAGGCGCCGAGCGTGCGCAGGATCGCGATGTCGCTCTGCTTCTCCTTCACGGTCATCACGAGCGTGGAGACGAGGCCGAAGGCGCCGACCAGAACGATGAGGAAGAGGATGATCCCCATCATGCGCTTCTCGACCTGCACGGCCGCGAACCAGGTGCGGTTCTGCCGCGACCAGTCCGAGGCGTAGACCCCGGGCGGGAGCCCGGCGGCGATCGAGCGCGCGATCGCCGGCGCGTCGTTCATGTCGGAGGTTTTGAGCCGCAGGCCCTGCGGACCGCCGGTGCGGAAGAGCGCCGCGGCGTCCTCAATGTTGAGGAGCGCCATGGTCGAGTCGTATTCGTAGTGCCCCGAGGAGAGGTAGCCCAGCACGGTGAGCTGGCGCATGCGCGGCATCAGCCCCGCCGGGGTCATGTTCCCCTGCGGGACGAGGAGCGCCACCTTGTCGCCCGTGCGCACGCCCAGGGCCCGCGCGAGGTCGCGCCCAAGAATCACGCCGAAGCGCTTCGGCGCGAGGTCCGTGAGCTTCGCGCCCCCGGTGAGGTTCTGCGCGATGTCGCTCACCTTCGGCTCGGCCGCGGGGTCGACGCCCTTCACGAGGGCGCCGCGCACGACGTCGCCCGAATTGAAGAGCCCCTGTCCCTGCACGTAGGGGGCGGCGGCGAGGACGTCGCTGCGCACCTCAAGGCGCGCGGCAAGTCCTGCGGCGTCCTCGAGCGGCCCCGGAACGGCCGTCACCTCGATGTGGGGGATGACGGCGAGCATCCGGTCGCGCACCTCCTTCTGGAAGCCGTTCATCACCGAGAGCACGATGATGAGCGCGGCGACGCCGAGGGCGATCGACGCGACCGAAATGCCGGAGATGAAGGACATGAAGCCGTCGCGGCGACGGCCCCGGCGACCCCGGCGCGTATAGGTGAGACCGATCAGAAATTCATATGGCGTCTGCAAGACTCGTGACTCCGGCGCGGGGCGCGGCGCCCCTCGGTTTGGTTTCTGCGGGAGTCCCATTCTAGCGGCGGCCGGCCGCGCTTCC
>NZ_DAVZJY010000109.1:0-7916 GCF_052272535.1 Sutterella sp.
GGGACGCCCTTTGCTACTCAGTCAGCATGAAGGGTCCGTGGGGAACTCGCGCTACACGGGGCGCGAACGGGGCTTCAGCGGCTTGGTGGCTTCGGCGATCTCCTCCTCATTGAGGTTGCCGAAGGGGGTGTCGGCGGCGACCACTGTTTCGGCGGTCTGACGCTGACGGCAGGCTTCAATCACCTGGCGGATCCAGGGACTGCCGCCCTGAGAGAGGAAGAAGGCTTTCTGCGCTTCGGAGAGACGAATCACCATCGTCGAGTCCAGAGCCTTGGCGCCCAAAGGCTTTCGGCCTGAACCCGCGCGTGCGCCGCCCCAGCCGGGGTGCTTGGCGCGCTTCTTCGAGAGCGGCTTGCAGGGCTTCACCGCCTTGATGAGGTCGGATTTCGTTGGAGGCATATCGGGTTCCTTCTTGTCAAGTAAACCACTAAGAATTCTTGTTCCCTCGTACTAACTGTATTGCACAATCAAAGGTTTGTGCAAGCGATGGGCGCGTAAAATAGCACAAATTGGGGGTATATACCTATAAAAGGCAGGGAAAAACAAGCGTGGTCAACACGCAAGTGTACATTAAAAACAACATTGTATACACAGGAAAGCTACCGTCGAGCTATTCCGAAAGGGATGAACGGGTATTTCTTTCTGAGGCGGGCGGAGGATGCCGCTTCAACCTTCGGCGGATTTTCGGCGCGCTCGGTGCGGGATATAGTCGAAGAACATAAACGAGAGGGCCCGCCGAAGTAAGCGCCCCTCCGGCCCGCCCGCCTCCCCGGCCTACGGAGGAGCGGCGCGGCGCTCAAGCGAAGGAAGAAAGAACATCATGACCCGAAACGACTCCGGCCTTTCGCCGCCCGCAGGCGCGGCGGACGCTCTGGACGCCCCGGCCGCCCCGAATGCGGGCAAGCGCGGGGTGCTCGTCCTCGGCATCGGCAACATCCTCTGGGCCGACGAAGGATTCGGCCCGCGCGCCGCGGAGGCGCTCCACCAGAAGTACCGCACGCCCGAAGGGGTGGACGTCATGGACGGCGGAACGCTCGGTAGCTGGCTCGTCAACGAGATCTGCGCCTCGCGCCGGCTCCTCGTCTTCGACTGCTGCGACCTCAAGGCCGCGCCGGGCACGCTGCGCGTGCTGCGCCGCGACGAGATCCGCATCTGGGCCTCGACGAAGATTTCGCCTCATCAGACGGGCTTCAACGATCTGCTCGCCACTGCCGCGCTCATGGGCGAGGAGCCTGAGGACCTCGCGGTCGTGGGCGTGCAGCCCGAGCTCCTCGACGACTACGGCGGGAGCCTCACGCCCACGCTGCGCGCGCGCGTCCCCGAGGCGGTCGAAGCCGCCCGGACGGTGCTCGCCGAATGGGGCTGGCCGCTCGAAGCGCGGCCCGAAGGTGAAAAGGTCGAGCCGCTCACCTTCCGCATTCTGGAGATGGACGCCTACGAGGCGGGCCGGCCGAGCGAGGAGGAGGCCTGCCGCACCGGGGACGAACGCTTCCTCGTGCGCGGGGGCGGGCACGCCGTGCCCGACGCGCTCGAGCGCGGCTGATTGGAATTGGCCGCCTCACGGGGGGTAGCCGCAGCGTTCCGTTGGGAAGGCGGACTGCGTCCCGCGGGAGCGGCGAAGCTGAAGATTCAACAAGTAGGGGAGTGAGGGAGCGATGTGCATCGCACTGCCGATGAAGGTGCTCAAGGTTGAGGAGATGAAGGCGCTCTGCGAGCGCAGCGGCCGCCGCATGGAGGTGGACTGCTCGATGATCGAGCCGCCCGCCGCCGACGAGTGGCTTCTCGTCTTCCAGGAGCGCGCCATACGCGCGGTTTCGGCCGAAGAGGCCGCGGAGATCGAGGCGGCCCTCGGCGCAACGGCGCTCGCCATGACGGGCGAGGCCGACGAGGCCGCGATCCGCGCGGGCTTCGGTGACCTGATCGACCGCGAGCCCGAACTGCCGCCCCACCTGCGCGCGCAGGTGGGCCGCCGGCTCGAGTAGTCCTGAATCCGCCCGCCGGCTCTCCGAACCTCCTCAGAAGGAAAAACGTGTCATGGCCAAATTCACCCGCGTCGCCGAAATTGATCCCGCCACGCACCCGCTCTTCAACCGGCTCTGGAATGAGGCGAAGTTCAACCGGCTCGATGAAGCCGGGCTCGAGGCCTTTCTCGCCTCGCCCGGACTGAAGTTCGTGATCTTCTGCGCGGACCCGAACCTGCAGAAGGAGACGATGGACATCGTCGTGATCGGGCCCGAGATCTGGAAGACCGTCTCGAAGATCGCCCAAAGCGCCTGGTGCACCGATCCGGCCGAAGGCCGCGCGCTTGCCGCCCGCTGGGGCGTGAGGAAGCTCCCCGCGCTCGCGTTCTTCCGCGACGGCGTCTTCCTCGGCGCCGCCGAGGGGCTGGACGGTTGGGACGGATACCTCGCGAAGTTGGCGGAGATCGCCGGGCGCACCGCCGCGCCGAAGCGCACCATCGCCATCCTCGCCCCTGCGGCAGAGGAATCGGGTTGCGGGCACTGAGGCGGGCGCCTGAAGAAAGAGTTCAAAATATCTGTATGACAAAGGGACGCGGCGCCTTGCCGACGAGGAGGATCCCCGCCGCGGAACCCGACGCCCCCGCCCCAAGCGAAAAACACAAGTCCGGCGCGGCCCCGCGGCGCTTCGTCTCCACAGGAGGATGTGAGCAGCGCGGCGGCCCGCAGCGGGAAACTCAGCGAGAGGAAGAAAGACATGGCCCTTCAGACCTATTCGGCGCTCGACGCCGCCAAGCGTTGGCTCAACGCTCCGCAGCTCGATCCGGAGACGGAGCGAGACGCCGCGCTCACCACGATCGCCTTTCTCGAGGACGTGAAGGCACGCCTCTCCCAACACATGAAGCGCATGGAGACTGGGCTCGCCGATCCGAGCGGCATGGACCTTCATGAGGTCTGGGACTTCTCGTCCTTCAACCCGAAGCACATCGACTTCCTGCTCGCCACCTTGGGCGAAGGCGAAGTGCGCATCACGCTCTTCGGGGGCGAGGCGAAGGCGGGCGACATGGGCATCCCCGGCCTCTGGCGCGTTCAGACGGGGGCAGACGGCGCGATGAACAGCTTCGTGCTCGGGCGTCTGCCGCGCGCGGTGCTCGTGGTCGGCGACCGGGGGCTCGACCGGGTCCCCGAGCTCGTCAATCCGAGCGCGGACGTCTTCGCGGCCCCTGCAATTTTGAATGAACTCCAGCACGAGCTCGAGCTCGAGGCGGCCCAAGGCCGGTTCAAAGGCCTGATCGACACGCCCGCCTTCATGGTGGAGCTGCAGCGCCAGCCCCTTTCGCCCGGCGACATGACCGCGCTCCTCTCCACCCTCGGCACGGGCGACGTCGAGGTGGAGCTCCAGGGCTTCGGGCACTCGCGCTTCACCCGCACGCGGGTGAAGAACCTCTGGCGGAGCCGCATCATCAACAACGGCGGCAAGACGCTGCTCGACGCCTTCATCGTCGCGCGCGTGCCGCCCGAGGTGCCCGTCTCCCCCGAGGAGTTCAAGGACGCATTGACGAAGTGCGATGATCTCATCGAATGGGTGCGGGGCGACCTCGAGCGCGGCGCTTTGGGCGCTCCCGCCGCAGGGGTGAAGCATGTCTGAAGAATCGGGAAACGTGAAGTTCACGCGCGGCGCGGAGATCCAGTCGCTTCTTGACCGGTTGGAGCGCGAGCGCGTGCCCGCGGGCGCGCGCATGCAGTGCCGCGTCTGCTGGCACGTCTATGATCCGGCGGAGGGCTGCCCCGAGGAGTCGATTCCGCCGGGAACGGACTTCCGCGATCTCCCCGACACCTTCATCTGCCCGGACTGCGGGCATCCGAAGTCGAGCTTCATCGAGATTACGGACGAAGAGAAATAGCCGACGCGGGCTCATCCCGGGAATTCCCGCCGTGGAAGAAACTGGGCGTGCGCGGCGCGGGGAGAAGTTGGTCAATGGAGAAAAGGCCGTTCGGGCGCAGCGCCCGGACGGCCTTTTCAAATTCGAGTGTTCCGGCTTCGGCTGAGCGTCACCGGCGGAAGAAGTTGTCCGACGGGGGCGGCAGCGACAGGAGCGCAATTCCCGAGAGGATGAAGAGGATCGGATGAACGAACGCGCCCGCAAAGGCGAGCGTGAGCACCGGCCGCGCGTCCGTAAAGATCTCAAGGCGCAGGAGCGTCAGACCGCCGTGGAAGATTTCGCCCGAAAAGAAGAAGACGTCGGCGTAGACGAGCGCGATCGTGAGGAGCAGCGTCGTCGCGAGCACGGCCGAGAAGAGCCGCCGTACGCGGTCGTTCGGGTTGAAGATCCGCCTCGAGACGAAGAAGCCGATGAGCATCAGAAGCCCCACCGCGGCGGGGGTGCAGGAGACGGCGGTCTCCGCCGGCGTGAGGCGCTCCGAGAGCGTCCAGAGGCTCACCCCCCAGAAGGCGAGCATTGCGAGCATGAGCGCAAGAGTAAGGACGCGGCGCATCGGTTGACGACTCCCTCAGGTGGGTGGGCGTGTGAAGTTTCCTGCCCGGCATGAAGCCGGATTGCGGTGAATTTTAGCAGGGCGGCCCCGCGGCGATAAGAGGACTTTCCACCGCGGCCGTGGAGAAGATCAAAGGATCATGAGCACGCCTCAAATTGATCATTAAGGATCATTGATTTATACAGACCGTCATGATAAGGTCCAATTCAAGGACGACGGGCGGCGGTGGTCTTTCGGCGCTCGGATTTCAAGCTTCTCCCGGAAAAGGATTTAAGATGTTTTCGATCCCCGACGATTTTCATGAAGAAGGCGCAGGACGTCTCAAAAGTCTGAGGTTCTCCGTCGACGGCAGTGCGGACGCCCACGTGGTCGGGCGTAGGGAGGATGCGCTTCGTCCGTGAATCACAAGTGTACGGTGCTTCTGCGAAGACGCTTAAGGACGGCACGAAGATCGGATACCGAAAGCCCAATCAAATACCGCTCCTGGTCGAAGAACTTCAGGCTCTTCGACCAGGGTGAGATGTCTCGGGCAAACCGGCTTAATCTTCGGGTGAAGATCGTCCGGCTGCTTCGATGTCCGGAGGTTGGACGGCGTAAAGCTTTCTTCCGGCATCAGCTGCAGGAAGCTCAGGCTTCTCGAAAAGAGAAGCACCGATTTAACCGAACTTAGAAACGAGGACGGCGCTTTCTCCCCTGTCTGAAGACAGAGGTTTCCGCGCCGATTTTCTATGACGACAAAGAGAAACGCCCGCCCCGAGGGAGTTCAACAGAACGCTCCCCAGGTGAAGATGCTCCTGCGCTATCCCGTGCTCACCGAGGCGCAGGCGAAGAAGCTCAAGGGCTTCATCGCCGCGCACGACATTGCCGGCGCGGTGCACATGATCAAAAAGCAGGGAGACTTGACTCCCTTTTCGCCCGCGATCTGCATCTTCTTCATCAACACGTTCCAGCAACTCTACGGCTCGCTCAAACTCGACCGCTTCCGGCCGCTCGCCGAGCTCGCCCGGGAAGCCGCCTTATTCATCGAGGTCTACGGACCGATGCACCCGGGCTGGGGGCTGCTCTGCCAGACGAGGCTCCTCGTAGACGTCGTGCTCGGGAACTCGGCGGCGGCCATGCGCCGGACGCTCACGCCGCCGCCCGTCGGCAGCATGGAGCTCGTCACGGGCGCGCCCGAGTTGCAGCTCGAGAAGCTGATGCGCAACGTCTACCCGACGGTCATCCTGAATGAGGCGACCGAGGCGCTCGAGGATGCCGTCATCCACGACAGACTCACCAAAGCTGCGGCCGCACGCTTCCTCGATCTCGCCGAAGCGACGCCGCCCCTGGTGAAGCATGCCTTGCGTTGGAGCGAATCCTTCATGAGCGTTTTGGAGTTCCTCGAGTCACTCGGCGAGAATCTCGACGCGATCGATGCGCTCTGGGCGCAGAAGATGCTCCACGGCCGCTATGCAAGGGCGCTCAGCCGCCACTGCCGGGTTGCCCGGAAGGGTGCGGACGCGAAGAGCCGCCTCTCGCTCCTCTCGCTCTTCTCCATCTTCGCCGACGCCGAGCCCGAAGTCGTCGGCGGCCTGTGGGAGCTCCTTTGGAGCGCGCATGAAAGGGTCGCCGCAAAGCCCGGCAACAAGGGCGCCGCCGTGTATGCCGATTTCTGGGCCGCAGGTGCGCTTCTCTGCGACTTTTTGAATGACCCCGATGCACTCAAGGACTTCGACGCCGCCCGCACGAAGGACTGGCCGGGGCGGGACGTCTTCACCGAAATCCTGCGGCTCCGTCTGCTCGACGACCTTGCGGCGGCCCGTGAGCTGGAAGCGGCCTTCAGTGAATTGAAGGCCCGGCTCGCTCAAGATCCGTCGGACCTTCTGGCGGGCGTTGCGGCGCTGCGGCTCGTCTCCGCCGCCGCCGGTCTGGCCCGCGGGGAGTCGGCCGACCGGGCGCTCCTGGAGCGCGTCGATCGTCTGGAGCGGATGGTCTTCGAGCTCTTCGGCGACGTTTCTGTGGCCGAGTGCAATCCCTGGGGCGCCTGGGCGGTCTTCATCCTGCGCAACGGCGATCCCGTCCGCGGGTCGCAGGCACAGGAGGAGCTCGTCGCCTCGGCGGCGCTCATCTGCCGCAGCCTCGTCCGCCCGGCCCGATGGGGGCTGAAGACCGAGGGCGCGCTGGCCGCCGTCCATGCGCTCCTCAAGCACAAGGCGGAGGAATGGGTGCATGCGGGCGACTGGGAGCGGATCTACGACGTCCTTCGCCTCGACGACGCGTCTTTTCCGGACGAAGCATTTCGCAGGAGCCTCTTCTGCTGCGCCCGCGGCGTCCTGATCGCAAAGAAGGTGATCGAGAAGGGATGCGCCGGCCTTGAGGAGGACGGCTTCTGGGAGGACGAGGCGCTCGAGGCGTCGGTTCGCGCCGGGCAGTTGGAGAACGTCGATCTTCCCGAGGCGCTTCTTCGCCTCGAATTGGACTTCGTCGTCTGCGCCGAGATTGCGGTCGGCCTCCCTCAGGAAGCGGAACGCACCTGGGCGAAGCTCGGGTGCGAGGCGGGCACCGGGATCCCGCAGGCGGAGCTTCGCCGAATGAGGCTCGACGAAGAGGCGCTCAAGGCGCATCTCGAAAAATGGATTGAAGCGGCGCAGGCATTTTGGCGCGGAAGTGCCGGGTCGGCCGCGTTCGCGCAGATGGCCGACGCAGAGGATGAGGACGAGGAGCATCGGCTCCTCGGGCTCGCGGGCGAATGCCGGGCGGGCGTACTCGAGAACTACGGCAACCTGGTGCCCTTTGATTTTGATTGCAAAAATCCGGAGATGGAGCAGCTTCTTCTCCTCGTGCGCCCGAAGGTTCATCCGGAGCGGCTCGTCTGCTTCTGCTTTGCGCCGGTGGTGTTGGGTGAATGCATAAACGCCAAAAGGAGTGGGAAGTCGATGCAGGCGATCCCGCGCCACGTACTGATGTGCGAGGCGCCCGCGACCCTTCTCGAGACGCCCGAAGGCCGCGACGACCTGCGGCTCATGGCGGCGGCGCTCTTCGCCTCGGCGGCGGCGCTCACGACGGACGAGCCGGCCTCCTCCTTCGTCGAGGATTCGTTCGGGCTCCTCTCGGGAGACGTCTTGAAGGACTGGAGGCCCTTCCCGTCGGAGAAGTTCTGGGTCACCTCGCACGTTCCCTTCGATGAGGAGGACGTCCCCGACGCGGATGAGCCCCGTTGGGTGGAGCACGACGGCCGGCGGCTCGCCCGCGTGGTGGAGGTCTTTTTCCTCAACGGCATGGAGGCCGAGTGGATGCGCCGCGCGGTCACGATCGACGCTGACCGCGAGCTCGACCTTGAGAAGCTGCGTCTGCGCCGCGAGCACCGCCCGAGTGCGGTGGACGTCTACAGCTATGCAGGCGACCGGGAGAGCCGCACGCTCACGGTGCGGCTCCCGAAGGTGCTGCGCGGGCGCACCTGCTGGGTCGCGCGCTCGATCATGG
>NZ_DAVZJY010000110.1:0-7893 GCF_052272535.1 Sutterella sp.
CCTTCCGGCCGCACCGCATTCAGGCTTCGGTCAGTCCTTGTTCTTGCGGTTCTTCGCCGGAACGAGGGCTTCGATGTCCGCCGTGCGGATCGTGAAGAGGCGGTTGAGGAGCTTTTCGGCCAACGCCTCGCCGTCGGCGAGCACCTTGAGGTTGAAGGCGTCGAGCTTCGCGCGGGCGGCCTCGTGGTCGCTCTCGAGGAGCGCGAGGTACTCCTCCTCCATCGCCTTCTGCGCCTCGGAGGTCGCCGCTTCGAAGGCGGCGTAGGCTTCACGCACGATCGGGGCGAGCTTGGCGTAGTCCGTCATGGCGAGCGTCTGCACGCGGCGGAACTTCCAGTAGGCCGACTCGGCGTCGCAGTCGGCGGTGCCGCGGCCCCAGGAGTCCGGCACGCGGGTGAGGCCGGCGTAGAAGGGCAGGAACACCGACAGGTCGGCCATGCCCATGGCGATGTAGATCACCTCGCCGATCTCCTTGGGCAGCCACGGACGGACGTGCATCACGTGCGCCTCGTAGGTGCGGAAGACGCTGATCGGACGCCACGGCTCGTCGCCGCGCAGACCGTACTCGTACGGGTCGTGCTCGGTGCCGGCGAAGTGCTCGCGCATCATCGCCTTGGCGTCCTCGACGGTCGCCTTCTTCTCCGGGGTGAGGTAGACGGGGAAGCTGCGGCCCGCGTCGGGGGCCTGCTCGAGCGACGGGTTGAAGTGCTTCTGCATCACCCAGACGCGCGGGTCGTTGTAGATGCGGTCGCGGTCGTCGTCGCGCGTATAGGCCTTCGAGAAGTTGAAGGGGCCATCCTTCGGATCGTAGAGGCCCTTTTCTTCGGCAAACGACACGAGGGTCTTCGAGGCCATCATGTCGGGCGAGGCCGGGTCGTAGTCCTGGAAGCGCCCCTGATTGCCGGAGGCGAAGTACTGGTCCTTGGGCGTGCGCTGGGCGAGCCACTGGTGGCCCGAGCCCGTCTCAAGGTACCAGACCTCGGTCTCGTCGACGAAGGCGACGCCGAAGCCTTCGCCAGCACCCTGGGTTTCGATGATCTCGCCGAGGAGCTTTGCGCCCTCGCGCGCCGTGCGGCAACGCGAGAGAAGCACGTCGGCGATGTCGTCCTCGGTGATGCCCGTTTCCTTCACGTACGGGTCGACGGCGAGGGCGGCCTCGCTCGCGAAGATCGACTCGGTGCCCGTGAGGCCAAGGCCCGCTTCGTTGAAGCCCACGGCGCCGTGGAGCCCGGTCTTCCAGTTCGGAACGGTCGTGTAGCGCAGCGACTCTTCGGGGAGCGGATAGGTGAAGTCGTTCACGCCCCCGTGGGCCTTCGTGCTGTAGAGGCCCTTCTGGCCCTTCACGGCCGGATGGATCACGAAGTGCTGGGCCTTGAGGGCGGCGCTGTCCGCACTGCGGGCGACGATGAAGGAGCCGTCGGCGGTTGCGTTTTCGCTGACAACGAGACTGGTGCACATGCTTGCAGTACTCCCCGAATTCAAAATGTTGTTGGATCCGCATCGGGCCTCAGAGGGCCGCGTGCGGAAGCGGGCGTCCCCGAGTGTATCGGCTCCAAGACGTTCCCGCTCTTGGGAGATCCGCGGATGCGCGAGCCGCGCCCGCTAGAATTTCGGGAGAACATCATCAAAAGGAGTCGCATCTCATGCGCATCGGTTCGAACACCACGGGCTTCGTGAGGATCGCCGCGGGCTGCTTCAGAACGCGACCCGGGGAGCCGGGGAAGAACGCCGCCACGATGCGGCCCCTCTTCGAGGAGGCGGGCCGGACGGACGCGGACCTGCTCGTGCTCCCCGAGCTCGCCCTCACGGGCTACACCGCGGGCGACCTCCTTCTTCGCGCGGGACTCCTCGGCGCGGTCGATGAGGCGCTCCCGGAGCTTTTCGAGGCGTCGCGCACCGCCGCCCCCGAGACGATCATCCTCGCGGGCGCGCCCGTGCGCGCGGACGGCCGGCTCTTCAACTGCGCGCTCTTCATGCAGGCCGGGCGCCTTCTCGCGGTCGTGCCGAAGAGCTTTCTCCCGAACTACCAGGAGTTCTACGAGGCGCGGTGGTTTTCGCCCGCCTCAGAGGCCGTCTCGACCGAGGTTGAGCTCTGCGGCATGCGCGCGCCCTTCGGCACCGACCTCATCGTCGAGTCCGAGAGCGGTCTGCGCGTCGCCGCCGAAATCTGCGAGGACCTCTGGGTCGGCACGCCTCCGGGCGTGGGCGCGGCCGCGGCGGGCGCGAACGTCGTCGCAAACCTGTCCGCGTCGAATGAAACGACGGGCAAGTCCGCCTTCCGCCGCGACCTCGTGCGGCTCGCTTCGGCGCGCTCGCTCTGCGCCTACGCCTACGCATCGTCGGGCCCCGGAGAAAGCACGACCGATCTGGTCTGGAGTGGGCACCTCCTCATCGCCGCGGGCGGACGCATCGCCGCCGAATCCATCTGGCGGCCGGCGCTCGTCTCGGCGGTGGTTGACCTAGAGCGCATCGAGCTCGAGCGGGTGCGCTTGCGCACCGCGCAGGAGGGCGCCGGCGTCCGGCCGGGCGACTACCGGCGCGTCCGGGCGCTCCCAACCCCCGCCGCGAAGCGCGCGCTCTGGCCCGACGCGGTTGAGCCGATGCCGTTCGTGCCGAAGTCGAGCGGCAGGCGGGTCGAGCGTTGCCGCGAAATCCTGCGCATGCAGGCCGCGGGGCTCTCCGAGCGGCTTCAAAAGACCGGCATCCGCCGCCTCGTGATCGGCGTCTCCGGGGGGTTGGACAGCACGCTTGCGCTTCTCGTCGCGCGCGAGGCGTTCGACGCCCTCGGGCGCGATCCGGCCGACATCATCGGCATCTCGATGCCGGGGTTCGGCACGTCGGCGAAGACCAAGGAGAGCGCCGCTGCGCTCATGCGGGCGCTCGGCGTTACGTCGCGCACGATCGACGTGCGTCCGGCCTGCCTGCAGCACTTCCGCGACATCGGCCACCCGGAGGACCGCTACGACGTCGTCTTTGAAAACGCGCAGGCGCGCGAGCGCACGCAGATTCTGATGGACGTCGCGAACGCCGAGGGCGGCCTCGTGCTCGGCACCTCCGACATGAGCGAGCTCGCGCTCGGCTGGGCGACCTTCAACGGCGACCATATGTCGATGTACGCCGTGAATGCGGGCGTGCCGAAGACGCTCGTTAAGCACCTCGTCGAGACGGTCGGAATCGAGCATGCGGAGCTCAAGCCCATCCTCGACGCGATCGTCTCGACCGAAATCAGCCCCGAGCTTCTGCCGCCCGACGCGGCCGGCCGCATCCAGTCGACCGAAGGCACAATCGGGCCCTACGCGCTTCACGACTTCTTCCTCTTCCATTTGATGAGGAACGGCTTCGCGCGCGCGAAGATCGTCCGGCTCGCCAAGACCGCGTTTCCCGGCACGCCTCCCGAGGAGATCGAGCGCGTAGCAGAGATCTTCTTCCGGCGCTTCTATGCGCAGCAGTACAAGCGGAGCAGCATGCCCGACGGCCCGAAGATCGGCTCCGTCGCGCTCTCCCCGCGCGGTGATCTCCGGCTCCCCTCCGACCTCGGCGGCGTCGAGTAGCTGCGCCGCCGCTGTCGGGAAGGCCGGAGCGTCGAAGCGCAAGCCCGGCCGCCCGAAGGGTTCGAAGAACAAGAAAACGCTTGAGCGGGAGGCTATGCTTGCCGCTCAGACTCAGACGCCGGAATCGGCTCTGACGCCGCCTGAAAAGGACTGACCCCGGCGACGCTCAACAGGCGCTCGGAAGGAAATATTCAGCTCCGCCCCGAGCGCCGAGTGTACCTGTCTGAGAGAAATTCACGCAAATAATTAAGAAGGTAATTTGACGACATAGGTCGATCTGAGCTATTAATCAAGTCCCTTGTGGATGCTTGCTCAAGCATCTACAATCCCAAGCAGTTTTAGAAAAAAGCCAGCCATGCAGATCATCGAAAGCAGCTCAGTGGCCGGGGTCATCAAACGCTCATTTGACCGTCCGGGAAGAAACTGGATCAAACACATCGTTTTCCCAGACTTTCAGCGCCCATACTGCTGGTCCTTAAGCGATATTCAGAAGATTCTTGACGATATCGACGAGCTTCGATATTCGCCTGACGAAGAGCAATATCGCGAAGAGGATGAATACTATCTGGGAGCCATCTGCATCATGCCGCTTCGCGACAGCGACAGTCCCGAGCATGCTCACGACATGGCGCTTCTTGACGGCCAGCAGCGGCTCACGAGCCTCATGATTCTGGCCCACGTTCTCTATGAACGCGCTATGCGGAGCAAGGCAGCTGTCCTCCGGCAATATGGCGCAAATATCGCCTGGATCATGGGGCGGGATCTCGTCTGGAAGCGAGCGTTTCTTTATCAGGAACCCGCAACCCTGCGGCAGATTCGTCAAATCTATTTCGCCCTTGACAGGGAATATCGGCAGCTTGAAGCTGACGCGGAGCTCGACGACGCACTGAACGCCGAAGCACTGAGCTTTTACGAAGAAACGCTCCTGCGCGATCTCCAGCGCTTTCGCTACATCCTCCTCTCCGGACGGCTTGCCGTCAACGTACTCCAGAGCCTCAAGGAGGCCGAACAATACTTTCAGGGCGAAAACAACCGCGGACTGCCGATGTCACTCCTCGACATCCTCAAGGCTTATCACATGCGGTTCGAAACGGCGCCGGATCGTCAAACGGAAATTCGGCGCATCTGGAGTGCTTTCAATGAATCGCCGCCGAGCGAATCCAACCGCGAAACGCACGATGACGAAGCTTCGAAGGCTGCTGCCGTCAGACTCGCACAACGGAAAAACGCCGTTGAAGCTCATGTCATCCCGGCGCTTCTGATGCGATGCGACATTGCGCCTTGGCCGGAATGCGCCAATATTCCTCAAAATGCCGACCTGCTCAAAGGCATCATCGGCACTCATCGGCGAGACCGAATCGTTGACGGGAAACTATCCGCATCGACCAACCAGCACCTCTTTGACTTGCTTGAACCCGTTCAGACCGGCATAGGCTTCTTCCGGATGCTCGACCAGTACCGGCGCATAGACGAAGCGCTCGACGAGCTCGAGCAAACGGCTTTCAATCCTGCGAGCGGCTTAAATCTCAATAATGACCAGAGGCTCATCCTCCGGCTTGCGCTCATTGCGTGGACTGACCGCTTTGCTCCGCGCACGGCTTTTAAGAGCGGCTTCTCTTCACAAGCCCTTGCCGCTGCGCTCGCAGCGGATGCTGAATTCCGCACATTTGCCCGCCATTTTGCCCGCTTTCTCAATCGGCTTCGCAATGCAGATAAGCAGATCCCGGGGGCATTTGACCGGCTCGGCAAAGCCGCGCTGCTGCGATGCCTGCGTTACTGGAACGCACGAACGAATCTCATTTTTCTGCCGCACCGTTCAGCAACGCCTGCTGCATGCAAACGCTCACTGCTTCAGGCAACAACGCCGGACGCGATGGAGCCCTACATCGGCAATCCGAGTCGGAGTCAGCGCTATCGGCTTGCCTATGATATGGAGGCCACTCTCGAGGCAACTGAAGCAGTCACTGAGCAAAACACGACGGATGAGGCTTCCGACCATGAATAACACCGCAGCCCAAACGCCTGCTGCCCGTACCCAGCGCTTTTCTTCGAAAAGTCTCAGCATAGGTTCCCTCGGAATCGATCAGGCGCGCTACGTCATTCCGGTCTATCAGCGGCCTTATGCTTGGACTTCCGTGCAGGTGTCGCAGCTGATGCAGGATCTGCTGGACTTCTACCGCAGTCCCGATATTCAGAGCACCTATTCGCTCGGCACAATCGTCTGCGATCAGGAGACGCCCGGCGTTTTCTCCATTCTGGACGGTCAGCAGCGGCTCACGACGATTGACCTCCTGCTCGAGGAAATCAGCCGCCGGCTCGATCGACCGGCAAACGAGAAGCATAAGCGAATCATATCGGCCTACCGGTACTTGAGCGGCATGGAAGCGAGTTGCGAGAGTCCGCTGCCGGCCTGCACAGAACAAAGGAACCGCATTGCCGGTGCACTCACCGAATTCATCGAGCGCCAGGGGCTGCGGAAAGATTTGGCGACGCAGGCCTTTCTCAGGGCTTTTGAAGCGTGCATTCACGATCGCGTGAGCATTCGACGCGTCGTGATACCGCTCTCCGACAAGGTCGAAAACGAAGCGCCCGCCATGTTTGAAATCATCAATATGCGCGGGCAGCAGCTCTCAGCACTCGACATTCTGAAGTCGCGTTTGCTGTCGCGGTTCAGCGAAAAGGACCGCTTCGGCCGAGCGTTGTTTACGCATCTCTGGCGTAGCACCGATGAGCGTCTGGTTTCCCCGACTGAAGCTGCCAAAGGCTACGACCTGACGGGGTGGCAATCGGGCCAAGTCTCTCCATCGGGTTCCAAGAATGCAACCGATGACACGCCGATCTCCGCCGCGCTGACGATTGATGAGATTATTGCCGGCGCAGGCGAAATGCCGCTCGAATCGGGTGACAAAAAAGGACGGACCGACAAGCCGCTCGAGAGCGAAACGGATCAGCCCCCAGCGGCTGATGAGGAGAGCCGAGAAGAATTTGTTCCGCCGATTGACATGATGAACATGCTCGTCATCGCCAATGAGCTTTTCAAGTATGACAAGGCCAGAACCGCCGCTGACGGAAACGGCCCGCTGCCCACCTACGAAGCGCTGGCGACCACGAACTTTGACAGCCGGTTCGATCATATTGTGCAGGCCGAGGCGCCCGGCACAGCCGATGTATGGCGCCTGATGGGAGCGCTCTCGCTTGTCCTTCAGACGGTTGGCGCCTGGGGACGCTATCGTCAGGGAGAGAATGAGGCATTTGAAAGCGCCCCCAATGCTTTCAATCAGCTGATTCAGACTTTTATGGCCGCAGGCGGCTTCAGCGCTTCGGGGCAATACTGGCTTCTCGTGCTTTCGGCGACAGCGCTGGAAATGAGTCTCGGCACCGACGGCAAACTGCCCGACAGCCCAGAAGCTTTCCTCGTCATGAAAAAGCCCGAATTTGCGAAGATCCGCAAGATTGCTCAGCTTCGGCTGCTCGCCTGGGCCTACCGCGCCGCAGAAGCCGGTCAAGCCCGAGGAGCCGAAGGCGTATTTAAACTGACAGCAGAAACACCCTCAGAAAACCAAGCTCAGGCCCAGTTGCTGGCTGCGCAAGCCGCCGTTGAAGCCGCTGCGCCCGGGTGGCATTACCACGACGGCACCCTCTCTCAGTTTGATCTTTTCCTGACGGACTATGTGCTCTGGGTCGACGGTCACACTGGCGGAAACCGCCCTTTTGCTGCTCTGAAGCATGCTATGGATGCTTTTGCAGAGAAGGCTCAGTCCCCAGAGGAGACTGAACTGGCCCGTGCCTTCCGAGCATTCAATTGGACGGCCTTCGAAGAAAAGGCCCAGACGCTGCGCATCGTTGCCCGAAGCGACATCGAGCATTGGCTGGCCCGCAACCGTGCTGATCTTGGGAAGGATGCTGACGCCGCCGGCGAAGAGTTGCTTCGCCGACATGGCTTTGGCAACCTCGCGCTCATCAATGAGAGCGACAATTCATCCCTAGGCAACGGCGCGCCCGCCGGCAAGGCGGAGCTGGTGCTTAAGCGCATGTCTAATCCGACGCCTAAACTCCTTTGGCTCGCCGTACTCAGTCAGCAGTTCCCGAATCTGGACGGGCACCATGTTGAAGGACTCACAAAGCTCTGGGCTTCCTACATCGGCGAATTTTCATTCGGGTGATGTGCTGCACTGGCGGACCTACGCTCTAGCCTGAATCCTGAAAGTTGATGCCGTGAAGAGGTAGTCATGACATCAACTTTCGAGGCTTCGTGCATACATGTGGGTAGGTGTCGCCTCGATGCGGGGCTGATCCTCCCGAGCCTCACGGCGGCGAGTGCGGGAGGGTTTCAGGGAGGGCG
>NZ_DAVZJY010000111.1:0-7813 GCF_052272535.1 Sutterella sp.
TTGCCGCCATTCCTCCCCGCCCTGACGGGCGAGGGTTCCTGGCGGATCTTGCTGAAGGAATAGGGCGTCGGTGAGAATGCGGCGCGCGGCCGCCGCATTCTGATGGATTGATCCGCGCTCCGGACGCGTTGGAGAGCTCCTCGGCTCTCCGGGCGCTTCGCCTTCGTCTTAGAGGCGGAGTTCGGGTTGGTACGGATCATGCTCTTGGGAGAAGAAGGGGCGTTCCCGGCCGCAGTCGGTGTGGCCGGAACGACGTCCCCTCATTCCGGAGCGTTCAAAAAATGCCGCATCTCTCCCGCACCGCAGTCGCACTTCTCTCTGCCGGCCTCTGTCTCTCCACTCTTTCGGGCGCCCTCGAGGCGAAGTCGATCACGGTCGTCGTGGATACCGCCTTCACGACGCTCGACCCCTACGACGCGGGCGACACGCTCTCGCAGAACGTCGCCAAGTCTTTTTATGAAGGACTCTTCGGCTTCGACAAGGACATGAAGGTTGTGCCCGTGCTCGCCACCGGCTACACCGTCTCGAAGGACGGTCTCGCCTACACGGTGACGCTGCGGCGCGACGTGAGGTTCTCCGACGGCACGCCCTTCACGGCCGCCGCCGTGAAGGCGAACTTCGAGCGTGTGACGGATCCCAGTAAGCACCTCAACCGCTACACGCTCTACAAGAACATCAAGGAGGTGGAGGTGAAGGACGACTTCACCGCCGTCTTCCACCTGAAGGAGCCGTTCTCGGCCTTCATCAACCAGCTCGCGCACCCGAGCGGCGTGATGATGTGCCCGAAGATTCTCGGCAACGACAAGACCGACATCGCGTTCCATCCCTGCGGCACCGGCCCCTATCTGCTCGAGCGCTACAACCCGGCCGAATACCTCGTCGTGAAGAAGAACCCGAACTACTGGCGCAGCGGGCTCCCGAAGCTCGACGGCATCACCTGGAAGCCCGTGCCGGAGGGAAGCACCCGCACCGCGATGATGCGCACGGGCGAGGCGGACTACGTGGACATCGTGCCGCCCGAGTCCGTGAAGGTGCTCCAGGAGACCGAGGGCGTGAAGGTGATCCTCGCACCCTCGATCGTCGAGCGGCAGATCTATCTCAACACGACGAAGAAGCCCTTCAGCGACGTGCGCGTGCGGCAGGCCCTCAACTACGCCGTCAACAAGGAGGCGCTCTGCAAGGTGGTCTACCAAGGGTTCGCCACACCGGCTACGGGCGTCGCGCCCGTGGGCGTGGACTACGCCAAGCAGTTCGGCGTGTGGCCCTACGACCTGAAGAAGGCGAAGGCGCTTCTCGCGGAGGCGGGCTATCCCGACGGCTTTGAGGCGACCTTCTGGGCGGCCTCGAACGCTTCGGTCTACATGAAGCTGCTGCAGTTCATCCAGCAGCAGTACGCCCCCCTCGGGATCAAGCTCCACATCCAGGCGCTCGAGAGCGGACAGCGCGTGACCCTGATGCAGACCGAGGGCGTCAAGACCTCGAAGCTCGAGATGGCGACCTGGGGATGGTCGTCTTCAACGGGCGAGATCGACTGGCTCCTGAGGCCGCTTCTCGCGACGGAGAGCTTCCCGCCGACGAACTTCAACTTTGCCTTCTACTCCAATCCCAAGGTGGATCAGGCGATCACGGCGGCGCTTCATACGACCGACCGCGCCGAGAAGGCGAAGATCTACGACGAGGCGCAGGAGACCGTCTGGAAGGACGCGCCCTGGGTCTTCCTCGTGGTGGACAAGATCATCGCCGCGCAGTCCGAGAAGCTCACGGGCTTTTATCCGCTCGCCGACGGCGGGTACGTCTTCACCGATGCGGACCTGAAGGACTAGCCGCAAGGGCGGGGCGCACCGTCGACGTGCGCCCGCACCAATGAGGCGGCTCATGAAGACGAAAAGCCCGGGACCTGCGTCCCGGGCTTCTTCAACTTCAGTGCGGCGCCGCTCCTCGCTCGAGCGGGCGGGGCCGATTATTCGAAGTCGAGCATGTGGCCCATGCGCGCGGCCTTCGTCTTCAGGTAGGCGAGGTCGTAGTCGGTCGCATCCACCTGGATGGGCACGCGCTCGGTGATCTTCATGCCGAACTCAGCGAGCTGATAGACCTTGTCGGGGTTGTTCGTGAGCAGGCGCATCGTCTTTACGCCGAGGTCGCGCAGGATCTGCGCGCCCGTGAAGTACTCGCGCTCGTCGCCCTTGAAGCCGAGCGTGAGGTTCGCGTCGAGCGTGTCGAGACCCTGCTCCTGAAGCGCATAGGCGCGCAGCTTGTTGATGAGGCCGATGCCGCGGCCTTCCTGGCGCATGTAGAGGAGAATGCCGCGGCCCTCCTTCTCGATCTGCGTCATCGCGGCGGCGAACTGCTGGCCGCAGTCGCAGCGCAGCGACCCGAAGCAGTCGCCCGTGAGGCACTCGGAGTGCACGCGCACGAGGATCTCCTCGCCGTCGCCCACCTCGCCCTTGACGAGCGCGACGTGGTGCTCGCCGTTGAGGCGGTTGACGAAGCCGAAGGCGCGGAACTGGCCGTACTTGGTCGGCATCTTCACCTCGGCGACGCGGTCCACGAGCTTCTCGTAGGTCTTGCGGTAGTCCTGCAGGTCCTTGATCGTGATGAACTTGATGTCGTGGGCGCGGGCGAGCTCGACGAGCTCAGGGGTGCGCATCATCGTGCCGTCGTCCTTCATGATCTCGCAGCACAGGCCCACTTCCTTGAGGCCCGCGAGGCGGCAGAGGTCCACGGTCGCCTCGGTGTGGCCGTTGCGCTCGAGCACGCCGTTCTTCTTCGCGAGGAGCGGGAACATGTGGCCGGGGCGGCGGAAGTCTTCGGGGCGGGCGCCCTCTTCGACGCACTTCATCGCGGTCACCGAGCGCTCGAAGGCGGAGATGCCCGTCGTCGTGTCCACGTGGTCAATCGAGACAGTGAAGGCGGTCGAGTGGTTGTCGGTGTTGTGCTCGACCATCTGCGGCAGTTGCAGCCGCTCGGCGTACTCGGCCGACATCGGCATGCAGATGAGTCCTTTGCCGTAGGTCGCCATGAAGTTGATGTTCTCGGGAGTAGCGAATTCCGCGGCGCAGATGAAGTCGCCTTCGTTCTCGCGGTCCGGGTCGTCCGTGACGAGGATGATCCGGCCCTTGCGGAGGTCTTCAAGGGCTTCCTGCACCGTATTGAATTGAGCCATCGTCAGTCGATTCCTTCTGCAGGCGTGCGGACCCCAAGCGGGATGGCGGCCCTGCGGCCCGGCACGTCCTTAATTGTTGTTGGTCTGTCTGCGCCCGAGGGGCGGACCGCATCTCAACGCTCCGGCGGCACGACGTTCGTCAGGACGAGGGGCGGAGCGGGTGAAGGCGGTCCCGGCCGGTCCTCAAAGCGGACGGGCCGGGCGCAGTGAATCGCAGAAGTATAGTTGTTCAGACGCCGTTCTTCCGCCCAAGCATTAGGGTGGAAGCATGTTTTTGCCGTCTTTTGCACTCCCGCGGGCGGCGCAGGGGTGCGGGCGGTTTTGAACGCCTCGTCCGGGAGGCGCCGGCGCGGCCCTCCAGCGGTCCGAACCGGAAGGAGAGGGAGGCAGTCCTCCAACCTTTCGTGCGGCCCGTCAAGCGGGAGGCGCTCATAGTCCGTCAGGCCGATGATCACGGGAGGCGGCGGGAGGAATTCCGCCGTTAGACTCGAAGAAGTTTCCCTCTTGGAGCAACCCCGTCCATGCCCGTCCTTCACGAACTCCTCGAATCCGTCGCCTCCGGGCGCATCCTCTCCGACGAGGAGGCGCTCTCCCTCGCCGCCCGTCCCCACGAAGACCTCTTCGACACGGCCGAGGCGGTGACGCGCCGCAGTGCGCCCCGCGTCTTCAACCTCTGCGGCATCGTCAACGCCAAGTCCGGGCGGTGCTCGGAAAACTGCGCCTGGTGCGCGCAGTCGCGCCACTGGCCGGTGCCGGGCGTCAAGGTCCATCCGGTGGTCGGTGACGACGTCGTTGAACGCGGCGCCCGGCGCGCCGAAGCGATGGGCGTCACGCGCTACTCGCTCGTGACGAGCGGCCGCAAGCCCTCGGCGCGCGAGGTCCGTGAGCTCTGCGCGCGCATCCGGACCCTGAAGGCCGCGCATCCGCAGCTCGAGGTCTGCGTTTCGCTCGGCCTGCTCTCGCGCAGGGACCTTGCGGCCCTGAAGGACGCGGGGGTCGTGCGCATTCACTGCAACCTTGAAACCTCGCGGGAGTTCTTCTCCGAGGTCTGCACCTCGCACACGATCGACGAGAAGATCGAAACCCTCACCGCTTCGAAGGAACTCGGGCTCGACGTCTGCTCGGGCGCGCTCTTCGGCATGGGGGAGACGCTCCTCGACCGCATTCACCTCGCGCGGCTCCTGCGCGACCTCGAGGTGCCTTCGATTCCCGTGAACGTGCTGCATCCCGCGCCCGGAACGCCGCTCGCGCGCCAGCCGAAGATGCCCGAAGAGGACTTCCTCGTCGCCGTGGCGCTTCTGAGGCTCATGAATCCGACCGCCTACCTGCGCTTTGCGGGCGGGCGGCTGCAGCTCTCCGAGAGGGCCGTGTGCGAAGCGGCGCGGATCGGCATGAACGCGGCGATCTCCGGAGACTTCCTCACGACCTGCGGCGCGAGTCCCTTGGACGACGTGCGGCTCTTTATGGAGGCCGGGTACGAAGCGGACGACAAGGCCCGCGCCGCGCTCGAGCGCGGGGCCGCGCCATCCGCTCCGGTCGCGGCGCGCATCGTGCCGATCCTCCCGCGGGAGCGTGGCGCGGCGCAGGAGACGGGTGCGGTCTGAGGCGCGCTACGCACCTCAGCAAAGACCGGAGGTCCTCGACAAAAGAGCCTCCGGTCTTTTTCATGACGCCTGCGGGCGGCCTGCTTCGGGCCGCCGGGCGGGTCACCGCCGCTTGAATTCGACGAGGGACGCGCCGGTCATTTCCTTGGGCTTCGGGAGTCCCATGAGGTCGAGCACCGTCGGAGCGACGTCGGCGAGGACGCCGCTCGCCACCTTCGCGACGCGGTCCGAGACCACCACGATCGGCACGGGGTTGAGCGAATGGGCCGTATTGGGCGAGCCGTCGGCGTTCTTCGCGTGGTCGGCGTTGCCGTGGTCGGCGATCTGCACGACTTCGTAGCCCGCCTCGCGCGCGGTTTCAACCACGTCGCGGACGCACTTGTCCACCGCCTGCACGGCCTTCTCGATCGCGTCCCAGACGCCGGTGTGGCCCACCATGTCGCCGTTGGCGAAGTTGAGGCAGATGAAGTCGTACTTCTTTTCGCGCAACGCCGCGCAGAGCTTCTCGGAGACTTCCGGGGCGCTCATCTCGGGTTTGAGGTCGTAGGTGGCGACCTTGGGCGAGGCGACGAGGATGCGGTCTTCGTTCGGGAAGGGCGCTTCGCGGCCGCCGTTGAGGAAGAAGGTCACGTGGGCGTACTTCTCCGTTTCGGCGATGCGCAGCTGCTTGAGGCCGAGCGACGCGACGTACTCACCGATCGGATTGACGACGTTCTCCTTGTCAAAGAGGATGTGGAGCCCCTTGAAGGTCGCGTCGTACGGGGTCATCGTCGCGAACCAAAGCCCCAGAGGATGCATCGCTCCCTGCGGCGCCTGAGTGAGGACGCTCGTCAGCTCGCGGGCGCGGTCGTTGCGGAAGTTGAGGAAGACCACGGCGTCGCCGTTGGTGATGCGCCCGACCGGGTTCCCGGCCTCGTCCACGCGCACCACGGGCTTCATGAATTCGTCCGTGACGCCGGCGGCGTAGGAGTCCTCAACGGACTTCACGAAGTCGCGCGACGGGGTGCCGGCGCCCTTCACGAGGAGGTTCCAGGCCTCCTCGATGCGCTCCCAGCGCTTGTCGCGGTCCATCGCGTAGAAGCGCCCGATCATGCTCGCGAGCACGGCGGTTTCGCCGGGTTCGGCGAGCTTCGCCTCGATCGTCTTCACGAAGCCGAGGCCGCTCTTCGGGTCGGTGTCGCGTCCGTCCATGAAGGCGTGGACGTAGACGCGCTCCACGCCCTCGCGGCGCGCAAGGTCGATGAAGGCGAGGAGGTGCGCGAAGCTCGCGTGCACGCCGCCGTCGGAGAAGAGCCCCATCAGGTGCAGGGCCGACTTCGTCTCCTTGAGGTGACGAAAGAGCGCGGCGCACTCGGGCTGCTCGAGGAGCGCGCCCGATTCGCAGGCGCGGTTGATGCGCACGAGGTCTTGGTAGACCACGCGGCCCGCGCCGATGTTGAGGTGGCCGACTTCGGAGTTGCCCATTTGGCCCGCGGGCAGCCCCACGTTCTCGCCGAAGGTGAGGAGCTCGGCGTGCGGGAAGCGGCGCTTCAGTTCCGTGATGTAGGCGGGGTGAGCGGCCGAGATGGCGTCGGCCGGGTCGGCGGCGCCGCCGCCGATGCCCCAGCCGTCGAGAATCATCAGAAGGACTTTCTTCATCGTGACGAACGCGCCCGCCGGGCGGGGCCGGCAGGGACGCGCAGATTCCTTGGAGTGGTTGAATGCTGCGGGCGATTTTAGCAAGCGCCATTCGCCCGGAAACGCCCGCTTCTCCTTCAGAGAGCTCCGCCCTCCGCTCTGCCGGCGCCCTCCGGAGAAGGGCCGTGCAGGGCGGCCAAGACGTGCATATAATTAGCCGGCTAGATTATTTCCGCCGCACTCCCGCGCCTGTTCCGGGGCGGCTCCAGGAAAACAGAAGGTCACTCAAGAAATGAATCCCGTCCACCGGCTTCTGCCCGCACGTGAAAGCCTGCGCCGCGTTCACGGCGAAGGCGCGAGCGAACTCGACATTGCGGGCGTGGACATGATGCTCCATCTCATCAACGCCGTGGACGTGATCCGCGCGACGATCTACAAGGCGCTCCAGGACGAGGCGGGGCTCTCTGAAGGCCAGTTCACGCTCCTCATGACGCTTCTCGCCTCGGGCAGGCCACTCGGGATCGTGGACCTCTCGGAGCGTCTGGGCGTCTCCACCGCCACCACGTCCGTGATGGTCGCGCGCATGTTGAAGGCCAACAAGCCCCTCGTGATCAAGCAGGTCTCGCGCCGCGACGCCCGCGTCGCCTACGTGCGGCTTTCGGCCGAAGGACGGCGGCTCCTCGACGTCGAGCTCCCGAAGCACTTCGCACGGATCTCCGAATTCGCGTCCACCCTCTCGGGCGAAGAGCGCGACCTGATGATCACGCTCCTCAGAAAGCTCGTGCACCTTCCCGCCGCGAAGCCCCTCCCCGGGAACGCGCAGGCCGACCCGCCCGCGCACTGAACCTCATTCACTTCTTTCCTTCATCGCGTCCTGCGCCGCCCTCGGCCGGCGCAGCAGGCGGAGAACTCTTCCTCGAACAAAAACTTAGCCGGCTAATAGAACCATCATGGCGCTTTCACAAAAACAGAAAAAGGACGTCGCCCGCACGATCGCGGGCTTTGCTGCGGCGGGCTGCGTCGCGGCGCTTCTCATCTTCCTCGGGAACCGCAACGACGCGGTGAGCGAAGCCGAACGCCTCAAGGCGGGCGTCTTGACGGCCCACCAGATCCACGCGTCCTTTGAGACCGTGGGCGGGAGGCTCACCGAGCGCCCCGTTGAAGCGGGCCGCACGGTCGAGGCCGGAGAGGTGCTCCTCGGGATCGACGGCACGGACGTGAAGCTCTCGACCGCGGCCCTCGAGGCCCAGATCCGGCAGACGGAGGCGCAGCGCGCTCTGGAGGCCGAAAGCATCGCCCTCGCGCTCTCGGAGGCCGACACCGCCGAGCGGACCTCGTGGCGGCAGATCGAGGAGGCGCAAGCCGCGCGCCGGTCGGCCGCGGCCGCTCGCGACCGCGCCCGCACCGCCTGGGCGCGCGCCGAGAAGCT
>NZ_DAVZJY010000112.1:0-7799 GCF_052272535.1 Sutterella sp.
CAGATCTACCACTGAAGAGGTGTTTTAGGTAGTGCCGCGATGTGGGAAACTTTTAATAAGTCATCAGTTTAACTAGGGTTTACTAAGTACAAACATTCTGCGCTGCACCACGTACAGGGACACCTCCGGACATGAAGAAGGGCGGCGCTCCAGACCGGAGCGGCCGCCCTTCTTCATGTCCGAAGCGCTTCCTGCGGAAGGAAGCGCGGAGGAACTGCGCTTAGGCTTCGAAAGCGCCCTTCACCACGACTTCACCCGCCTGCATCGTGCGGCGGCCCTTCATGAAGACGTCGGTGAGCGCGAGGTCGTCGTCGAAGACGAGCAGATCGGCGTCCTTGCCGACGGCCACGCGCCCCTTCGAGGCGAGGCCGAGCGCGTCGGCGATGGTGGTGGTCATCGGGCGGAGCGCCTTCTCGAGGCCGATCTTGTCGGCGACGGAGCGCACGGCCTCGAGGTCGCAGTCGATCGAGCCGACGCCGAAGCCCACCATTTCGCCCGCGGCGTTGAAGCGCGGCATCGAGCCCTGGCCGTCCGAGGAGAAGGTGATGTGGTCGAAGGGAACGTCCTTGTCGAGCGCGGCGAAGAGCGCGTCGGCGGCCGTGCCCATGTAGCAGCCCCCGCCCGTCGTGATGTCGATGAAGCCGCCCGCGCGCGCGAAGGCGCAGGCGCGGTCGAAGACCTGCGGGTGGCGCGCGACGTGGGTCGGGCGCATGTGCTTGGCGGGAATCCCGCGCTCGATGCAGTACTCGAAGACGTCGAAGATCTGGTCGGCGAAGTTGCCGCAGTGCACGTGCAGGAACCCGGTCTTGCCGGTGAGCATGCCCGCGACGCGGATTTCGGAGAGCAGGCGGAGCACTTCGTCCTTCGAGGGGAAGGACGAGCGGTGGTCGCCCATGGCGATCTTCACGCCGAGGCACTCGGGGATCGTGAAGAGATCCATCTTCGCCGACCCGGTGATCGTGCTCACGGGATAGGCGTAGTTGCTCGTCCACATCCAGCCCGAGGCGCCCTCGACCGTGAGGCCGCGGACCTTCGCGAGGAGGTTCTCGATCGAGCGCGACATGCTGTCCGTGCCCGAAACGCCGAGGAAGGTCGTGACGCCGCCCTTCACGAGCGAGGAGAAGTTGAGTTCAGGGCAACGGCTCGCCCAGCCGCCCTCGCCGCCGCCGCCCGTGACGTGGATGTGCTGATCCACGAGGCCGGGCGTAACGCGGCGGCCGGCCGCGTCCACCGTCTCCATGCCGGGAACGTTCACGTCGAGCTTCTCTTCAACGGCGACCACCTTGCCGCCGGCGAGAAGAATGTCGCGCATGCCGAGATGTTCGGGCGCGTAGAGGTCCGCGTTGCGGACCAGGGTGACGATGCTGCTCATGCCACACTCCTTGGGAATCCTGAGGGGGTCTCTCCTGCGTCGAAGGCTCCGGGCGCGGCGGGTGTTGCTGCGCGCCGCGGGGCCTCAACGGAGAAAGCGGGATTCTAAACCGAGCGGGAGCGCGCGGACGGCCCTAGTCGACGCGCTTCGCGCTCGAGAGTCCGTAGGTGAGGGCCGAACGGAGCGAAAAGAGAAGGTAGAGCGTCACGAGGATCGTGAAGAACGAGATCCCGGCGAACCCCTGCGAGAGGTTGAAGGGAATGCCGAGGATCACGGACTTCAGGAAGTCATCGCCCGGGCCCGCGATCCAGACGGCGGCGAGCGCCGTCATGAGCGCGCCCTTGGAGCGCCCGAAGGTGAGGAGCACGAGCGCGGTGATGATGCTCACGGCGTTCACGACCGCGGGAAGCGTGCTCTTGATGGCGGGCCACGCGAACTGCGCGTCCATCGCGATCACGCGCGCGGCCTCGCCCGCCTGCCGCCCGAGCTCGAAGAGCGAGAGCGCCGCCTTCACGGCGAGGATCAGGAGGACGAGGAGCAGCAGGCCGCCTACGCCCGCGCCCGGCGCCTTCACGGCGGGCGGCACCGAGCGGCCGGCGAGCCAGAGGAAGAGAACGATCAGGCAGGGCGCGACCGCGGCGATGAGCAGACCCGCGGAGGTGAAGTGGATGGTAGTGCTTTCAAACATGAGTGACTACTTGTTGTCGCAGCGGCGCTGCGCCGCCGCGAGGTCCGCCTTCTTCTGCGCGGCCGAGACGGCGCGCAGGATCTCTTCGGCGGTCCGCGGCGGCTCGGATTGGAATTCGACGGCGTCGGGCGTGTTGAGTTCGGTGAGGATGCCGCAGGTCTCCGCACCGCACTTCTCCCCGCGGCAGTGCGCTTCGAGGTCCGTGAGGTGGCGGCGCAGTTCGTTCAGGTCGGCGATGCGGGCGTCGACCTGCGCGAGGTGCTGGTGGATGAGCCGGTGCGCGAGGTCCGCGCCCTCGCGGCTGCCGGAGTCGAGCGCCCCGAGGAGCGCGCGGATGTCCGTGAGGCCGATGTCGAGGTTGCGGCAGTGCCGGATGAAGTCGAGGCGGCTCACGTGGATGTCGCCGTACTGACGGTAGTTGTTCGCTTCGCGCCGCGGCGGCGGCAGAAGACCGATCTTTTCGTAGTAGCGGATGGTTTCGGGGGTGTTCCCCGTGAGTTGGGAGAGATCTCGGATGCGCATGCCTGTCGGTGTCGGGAGCTGCGGGCGCGGCGTGCGTCCGGCCTCTCCCTCTCTAAGAAAGGTTCGTCTTGGTCCTGGGTTTTGTGGTGCCGCGGGGAAAGACGGCGCTACCGAAAGGGATTCTAAGGAGTGAATCGGCGCTTGACATTGTAACGGCTTCAGGGTGTGAAATGGCAAGCAGACGAAAGGGACGGACCAAGAGCCCCAGCCCTCGCTTTTGAAGATTCTTCTGAAATAACAACAAGATGAAGACCATTACGCTCCACTTCCCGGGCATGTGCTGTCCGGTTGAGTTCCGGCCGGTCGAGAAGGCGCTTCTCGCGCTCTCCCCGGCGATCCAGGCCGTGCCCGACTACGGCGTGCGCACGGTGCGCATCCTCATTCCCGACGACGCCGGCGTGAAGGAGGAGGACGTCGCCGCGGCCGTTGAAGCCGCCGGCCAGGCCTTCGAGTGCCTCGACGCGCCCGACGCCCCGCAGGAGCGCGTGCGCATCCGCGTCCCGGAGATGGACTGCCCCGTTGAGGCGGGCGAGATCGACCGCGAGTTCAAGAAGGCGGGGCTCGCCGACTACGAGCTCGACGTGCTCAACCGCGAGGTCGTGCTTCCCGCCGACCACGCGGTCGTGGAGCGCGCGATCGCCGCAGTCAAGGCCGCGGGGTACGAGCCCGACCTCGGGCCGCAGGAGTCCTCCGCGGGCCGTGTGAAGCTCTCCGTGCCGGAGATGGACTGCCCGGTGGAGGCGGGCGAAATCGAGCGCGAATTCAAGAAGGCCGGCCTCACGGGGTACGAGCTCGACGTGATGAACCGCACGATCAGCATCAATTCCTCCGACGCCGCAAAGGCGCAGACGGCCGTGAAGGCCGCGGGGTACGCGTCGACCTTGATCGCCCCCGCGACCGCGGGCGGCGCACGCACGCTCATTTCCGTCCCCGAAATGGACTGCCCGGTTGAGGCGGGCGAGATCGAGCGCGAGTTCAGGAAGGCGGGCCTCACCGACTACGAAGTGAACATCATGAACCGCACGATCGCGGTTCCCGCGGGAGCGGTGGCGACCGCCCGCGCCGCCATCACCGCGGCGGGCTACGACTCGACCGTGATGGCCGCACGCACCCGCGAGGCGGTCTTCGAGGACAAGACGCCCTGGAAGCGCTACTTCCTTGCGCTCGCCGTCGCCATCGGCTGCGAATTCTTTGAGGTCGCGAGCGACTACGGCGTCTTCAGCCTCGACGAGATGGTGGTGAAGGGCATCACCCTCGTGCTCGCCCTCATCGCGATCGCGCTCGTGGGCCTCACGACCTTCCGCAAGGGCATCCAGTCCGCCATGAAGGGCACGCTCAACATGAATACGCTCATGGCGGTCGCCGTCGTGGGCGGCGTGCTGATCGGCGCGTGGCCCGAAGCGGCGATGGTGCTCACGCTCTTCGAGATCTCCGAAGCGATCGAACAGCTCTCGATGGCCCGTGCGCGCCGTTCGATCCGCGACCTGATGAGCGTCGCGCCTGAGAAGGCCCTGGTCTCTCAGGGCGGCGGGCGCTTCGCCGAGATGCGCGTCGAAGAGGTGGGCCCCGGTGCGGTGATCCGCGTGGCGCCGGGCGACCGCGTGCCGCTCGACGGCCGCATCGAGACGGGCAGCACGACGCTCGACCAGTCGATGGTGACGGGCGAATCGATGCCTGCTGAAAAGGGGCCGGGCGACACGGTCTGGGCCGGTACGGTGAACCTCTCCTCGACGATCGAGGTGACGGTGACGGCCGCGGCCTCGCAGAGCCTCACGGCGCGCATCATCGAGGCCGTGGAGAACGCGCAGGCGACGAAGTCTCCGGTGCAGCGCTTCGTGGACCGCTTCGCCGCCGTCTACACGCCGATCGTCTTCGTGGTGGCGCTCGCCGTCGCGATCCTGCCGCCGCTCTTCCTCGGCGACTGGCTCGGCTGGCTCTACAAGGCGCTCTGCCTTCTCGTGATCGCCTGCCCGTGCGCCCTCGTGATCTCCACCCCCGTGACGATCGTCTCGGCGCTCGCCACCGCAACCCGCTGCGGCCTTCTGATCAAGGGCGGCCTCTTCCTCGAAGAGGCGCGCAAGTTGAAGAACGTCGGCCTCGACAAGACGGGCACCCTCACGAAGGGCGAACCGAAGGTCGAGAGAATCACGCTCTTCGCGGGCACCGAGCGCGGACGCGCGCTCTCCCTGGCAGCGAGCCTCGGCGCCATGAACAAGCACCCGCTCTCGGTGGCGATCGTCGCCGAAGCGGCCGCCGAGAAGGCGCCCCTCTACGCAGTCTCCGACTTCACGGCGCTCCCGGGTTCGGGCGTGCGCGGCCGCGTCAACAACGGAACGCTTTCGCTCCTCAACTTCGCCGCGGTTGAAAAGATGGGCTTCGCGGACGACGGCGTGAAGGCCGCCTTCCAGGAGGCTTCGAACACGGGCCGATCCTCCGTCGCCCTCACGGACGCCTTCGGCGTGCTCGCGGTCTTTGCGCTCGCCGACGAGATCAAGCCCGACACGCGCTCGGGGTTGGCGCAGCTCGAAGCCGAGGGCGTGACGCCTTGGCTCCTCACGGGCGACAACGCCCGCGCCGCCAACGCGCTCGCCGGGGAACTCGGCTTGAAGCACGTCGCCTCGGACCTCCTCCCTGAAGAGAAGCTCGCGCGCATCCGCGAACTCCAGGAATCGGGACTCACGGCGATGGTGGGCGACGGCATCAACGACGCCCCGGCCCTCGCGCAGGCCGACATCGGCATCGCGATGGGCGTGCGCGGCACGGACAGCGCGATCGAGGCGGCCGACATCGCCGTGATGGACGACCGCGTGTCGTCGGTTGCGACCCTCGTGCGGCTCTCGCGCATGACGCACTCGGTCCTCGTGCAGAACATCGTCTTCGCGCTCGGCATCAAGATCATCTTCACGATCCTCGCGATCTGTGGGTTCGCCACCATGTGGATGGCGGTCTTCGCCGACACGGGCACGTGCCTCATCGTCGTTGCGAACGGCATGCGGATGCTGCGCGCCAAGAAGAAGCTCGACGCGATGGCGAAGGCCGTCGACGCGCGCATGGGAACCCAGGGCGCCTGAGCCTGACGGAACCTGGGAGCGGGCCGCCGCAGGACCCGCTCCACGAAAGAAGAATCATTCGGTCCGGAGTCCGCTGCACACGGCTGCGCACGGACTCCTTCGACGCCGCCCGGCGCGTCTCCTTCGCGAGACGTCCGGGCGTTTTTTGTGCGCGCCCGCCTGCAGAGGAGCGGCGCGCACTCTGCCGTCGCGCCGGCGGAATCGTCGTGAACGGCACAAAGCCGCGGTCGGCTGCAGGTGGGACGGCACCGCCTGCTGCTCACTGATGTCCTCCGGCATTGGATGTTCCGGCACCTCAATGCTAGATTTTGTGGGATCAGTTTCGACGGGTTGAACCCCAACCCGCGCCGAAGGGATTGTCGCAGCTATTGGCTGAGGCTCCTACCGGTGCCCTCAGCGAGGAACCTTGGAACCATGAGTCAGGATCCGCTCTCTCTTGAGCCGCCCAACGGCGACTTCGTCCGCTACATCGACCGGCTGCAGTCCGGCAAGATTCCCGACCTCCGTCCGCTCGAGGCGGAGGACCCCGCGTCGGCGCTCCCCGGCACTCCGTCGACGAAGAGCGGCGGCCTCTCGATGCGCGACCTCATGCACGCCTTCCGCAAGCGCGAGGCCGCGGACAACTGCGCCGCCACCGTCGCGCGCATGGAATCCTCCTCCAAGACGCCGCCCGCCGCCCCGGCGCCCGCTCCCCGCAGGAAGAAGGCCGATCCCTGGCAGCGCTTCATCACGAGCGCGCTGATGATGTTCGGCATGATGGGAATCCTGATCGGCGTGGACTCGAACGAAGCCGCGCCCGTCATCTTCGGCGGCTTCGCGGTCTTCGCCGGCGCCTTCATCCAGATCGCCTCGAGGCTGCAGGGAAGCAGGTCCGCGCCGGGAGCGTCGGGCAGGTCCGCTGGCCGGTCGAGCATCTCGATTCGGATGGGCAAGTAGTCCGGCCTAGACTTGGAAGAGCGCATTCCAGAACACCGAGGCCGCAAGTAGCCAGAAGAGCGCCGTGCTCGTGCGGTTGAGGATCCGCGTGAAGCACGGGCCCGCGAGCACCTTCACGCCCGCCGCGCAGAGGAGGCTGAAGGCGAGGCGCACGAAGAAGCACGACGACGAAGACCGTCGAGAGGAAGACGATCAGCATCACGTTCGAAGCCTGCAGCACCGCGGCGCCGTCCCCGCCGGCACGCCAGTTCTGGATCCCGAGCCCTGATGAGGACCAGGGCCGAGGCCGCCTCGAGCGCCCTGTAGGCCGCGGGCGACCCGGCGATCAGCGCGCCCAGTCCCGTCGCCGAAACCGCCGCCATCAGCGCGCAGCCGAGCGCTGTCCCAAGGGCGACGCAAGCGCGCACCGGAAGCCGCCGCGAAACCCCGCGGTGATCGTGTAGAGGACGCCGGAGCCCGGCGTCGCGCAGGCGACGAAGGAGACGAGGAGGTAGAGCGGAAGGTCGGTCACGGAGAGATCTGGAGGAAGACGGAGAAAGACGAAAGATGGGGACTTTCGAAGTCCGAACCGACATTCGGCGCCCGATTCTCCTCCTTCGAGGAACGGACCCCGTTGCGTGAGCCTCCCGAGTCTTTCCCAAAGTCTCCCTGAATAGGCACTTTCTCCTACTTCAGGAACCGCCCGCTCAAAGAATCGGGCCGCGCGGGAGGACCAGCGTTGGACAGCGGCCCCGAGTCGTGTCAAAGTTTTTCTTTGACACAGCTGAATAGAGGCGCAGCGCGGATGAGCGCCGCTCGGATGGGGGCACCCTGATGAAGAGCGGCGGGAGGCCAAGCTGCCGAAACCGGCGGGCAGGCATGCCCGCTTGAGTTGGGCGTCGGCGGAATACGCCGACGACTCCCGGAGGAGACCCGGACGGTCCCGCTCCGGAGGCGCTATCGGCGGCGACGCTCCCCATTTCCGGGCCGGGCTCTCCTTCCGCGCGCATCCCCACCTCCTTCGCGGACGCAGTGCGGCGAGGACCGGCAGAGAAGACCGGCCCCTCCGTGCGAGAGAGAACATCACGCGGCCGCGGCAAAGGGAAGGACGAGGAGCGCACATCAGGCGTGAAGGACGGGACCGGGGCCCACCTCCAGAGGATTTGAAGAGCTGCACCCGCTCGAAGAAGCGGTGCGGCTCTTTTCGCATGCGGCGTCGAAATCCTCCACC
>NZ_DAVZJY010000113.1:0-7780 GCF_052272535.1 Sutterella sp.
ACGCGTAAGGACTCAGTAGGGAATCTCCGTCCTTCAGGGCGGAGAGGATGTCAAAGCCTCCCGAAGATCCTCTCTGGTTAGAAAACGGCTGAACCGGAGCTTGGACTCCAAACGAAAAAAAAACGAAAGGTCGGCCTGAGGAAATCAGACCGGCCTTTGCGTTGAGTGCGTCCTTCTTTCGGGACTACGACGTCGGGATGAGGCCGTGGCCGAGGACGAGGGAGCAGACGACTCCGAGGAAGATCGCGATGAAGTTGAGCCAGATACCCGCCTTCACCATGTCGCCGATCTTCAGGCGCCCCGTGCCGAAGACGATCGCGTTCGGGGGCGTGCCCACGGGCATCATGAAGGCGCAGGATGCGGCGAAGACGGTCGCGAAGAGTGGCGCCTCGGGGTTGATGTGGAGGCTCTCCGCCGCAGCGGCGATCACCGGCATCATCGTCGCGGCGAGCGCCGTGTTCGAGGTCACTTCCGACGCGAAGGTGATGATGGTCGAGATGCCCGTCATCATGACGATCTCATTGACGCCTTCGAAGACCTTCGCCTGTGCGCCGATCAGGGCGGCGACGCCCGTGCTCTGGATTGCCGCGGCCATCGAGAGGCCGCCGCCGAAGAGGAGCAGCACGTCCCAGGCGACGACGTCCTTGGCGCTGTTCCAGTCGAGCGCGTGGATGCCGCGCTTGGCGTCCACCGGGATGATGAAGAGGAGCACGCCCGCGGTCATTGCGATGAGCTCTTCACTCAGGGGCTTCAGGGGATAGGTGCCGGCGATCTCGATGCCGCGCAGCAGCGGCCCGAACATCCAGGCTGCGGCCGCCATCACGAAGACCACGAGCACGATGCGCTCGCCGCGCGACATGGGTCCGAGCTTCTCGATCTCGTTTCTCACCCATTCGCGCCCGCCCGGAATGCCCTTGAGGTTCACCGGGAAGAGGAACTTCGTGAGGAGGATGTAGGTCGCGGGCAGAAGGAGCAGCGTCATCGGCAGCGCCACCTTCATCCAGCCGAGGAACGAAACCTGCACGTGGTAGGTGTCTTCGACGAAGCGCGCGAAGATGCCGTTCGGGGGCGAGCCCACGAGCGTCGCGAGGCCGCCGATCGAGGCGGCGTAGGCGATGCACAGGAGCACGCAGATCGAGAAGTTCTTCTCGTCCTTGGTGATCTCGGGCGAGGTCTGCGCGGAGCGGATCACGCCCATCACGGCGACCGCGATCGGCACCATCATCGCCGCCGTGGCGGAGTTCGACACCCAGGCCGAGAGGAAGGCCGTGGAGATCATGAGGCCGAAGATCATCTGGTTGGGCTTCGTGCCGAAGAGCCGGATCGTCACGAGGGCGATGCGCCGGTCAAGGTGCCAGCGGTGGATCGCCGCGGCGATCAGGAAGCCGCCGAGGAAGAGGAAGATCGTCCCGGAGGCGTAGTGGCGCATGGTGTTCACCGGCGTCGCGACTCCGAGGAGCGGGAAGAGGATGATCGGGATGAGCGCCGTCACGGCGATCGGCAGCGCCTCGGTGAACCACCAGACGGCCATCAGGGTGGTCACGCTGGCGCAGGCCTTGCCGGCGTGCCCGAACTGCACGACGTCGCCCGTGGTGCTCACGAACTGGTCGGGCAGCAGAAAGTAGACGGCCACGGCGAGGACGGGTCCGAGGATGAAGGCCCAGACCTTGGTCGAGTTGGAGACCGCATCAACCGAGACCGATGAGGTTTGGAGTGGCATGGGTGTCGCTCCTTGATGAAAGTCAAATTGAAGAAATTGCCTTTACGGTCCTGTCAGGATATACGGATCCGGCCGTTCGTGCTCACCGCCCGTGAGGGGGCAATTACCCGAATTCCCCCCTCCAAAACGGTCCCCGGGCCCCCCGAACATCCGCAAAAACCTTGAAAACAGGGCGGTTCGAGCCTTCTGGTCATTCAGTATTAGGCACACTTCCTTAGCGCGACCTTGGTATCGAACCCTGCAAACCTTTGCATTGCGCCGGATTCAGGAATAAGGTTCACCCTTACCAAGCATCACGAAGTGACGACGTCGCGGACGTTTCACGCCAACCTGCTGACTCGGGCAAGGTGGAGTGCACGATGCCGGGTCCCTCCCGGCGACAAGTGCCAATGCGGTCTACAGCATCCCTGCGGGGGATGCGAGTGGGCAAAAGCAAGCGAGGGTGTAAGCCTCTCCGTGATGTTTTCGTCGCCGGGAGGCTTTCTGCTTTTCTCACTCTTTGAAAGCGGATGCGCGTCCCGGCTGACGGCGAGCGAGGGTCGGAGCGCCCGCTGCGTGCCACAAGAAGGACGGCGCGTGAATGCTCCGGGCGGGATTTCTTTCCGAATTGCCGCGCCCAGGCAAGGGGCCTGAAGACGGCTAAAGAGGAGAAGCAAAATGACGACGCATCGTCTCACCATCAAGGGTCAGGTCACCATCCCCAAGGAAATCCGCGATTATCTCGGTCTTGCCGAAGGCAATTCGAGCGTGGACTTCTCCATCGCCCCCGACGGCTCGGTCATCGTGAAGAAGGCCGGCGCGGGCGCGCAGCGCACTCCGGCGCTGCGCTCGCACTCGAACCGCTCGGTTCGTCCGACGGCCTCCGCCGCCTCCGGCCGTGCGGCGCACAAGCGCGGCGGTGTGCTCGCGCTCCTTGCGGGCGGGTTCTGAGACTCTTGAACTCCCACAGGCGCCTCCCTCCGGCGCCGTCCCCCAGAAAAAAGCGATCAGCTGCTGGAAGCCGGCCGCGGGCTTGAAGGCCTTCCGCAGCTCCTTGCTTTCCCCATTTCTCCGGAGAAGCGTTCCCGGGGCCCTCCGTCAATGGAGCGGCCCGTCCACGCCGTTCATGCCGCCCATGCCGTCGCGGCCCGCCTCCACGCCGTTCGTCGGCTGCGGGCGCTTCACCTCCTCGGCGCTCTTCGCCTTCTCGTCCTCTTCGCGGGCGAGCTTCTGCGCGGCCTTGTCCTGCTCCTTGAGCGCCTTCTTGAGGGCCGAGGGCTGCAGGATGGGGAAGATCACCTTTACGAGCAGTCCGTGCGGTTCGGCGTCGCCCAACTCCACCGAGCCTCCGGAGCGGCGCACGATGCGGTCCACGATCGCGAGGCCGAGTCCGGATCCCGTGACGCCCGAGCGCGCCGATTCGCCGCGCTCGAAGGGGCGCATCACGCGGGCGCGCTGACTTTCCGGCAGCCCCGGCCCCTGGTCGGCCACGGCGAGCGTCGCCGTGCGGCCGTCCGCGCTCTGGGTGATCGACATCGAGAGCCGCAGCACGCCGTCGTCGCTCTTGCCGTAGCGCTGCGCGTTGACGATCAGGTTCTGCACGGCGCGCGAGAGCTCAAGCGGGTGCGCCATCACGAAGATGTCGGGGATCAGATTCGTCTTGAGCTCCACGCCCGGATCGGTCTCGACGCGGGCGTTGGCGAGCGCCGCCGAAACGGCCTCGCCGAAATTCACCATCACCTGATCCTCGTTCGTGCGGCGCGCGTAGGCGAGGAACTGGTTGACGATGTTCTCCATCTGCTCGAGGTCGCTCACCATCGCCTGGCGCGAGTCGTCGGGGAGGTCGGCGAGCTCAACTTCGAGGCGCAGGCGCGTGATCGGCGTCCTGAGGTCGTGCGAGACGCCCGCGAGCAGGAGTTCGCGGTCGGCCTCCATGTGCGCGAGGTCGTCGACCATGTGGTTGAAGCTCACGTTGACGGCCTGGATTTCGGCCGTGGAGGCATCCTCGGGGAGCCGCTCCGGGCGCTGCCCGTGGCTCACCATGCGCGCGCAGGCCGAGAGGCGCGCGAGGGGCTGCGCGACGTGGCGCGCAAGCAGCGTCGCGCCAAAGAGCGAGGCGATGCCCGCGGCGAGCGCCCACCAGAGCCAGTTCGTGCCGTACGGGGGGTCGAGCACGTCGTCCTTCGTCTGCAGCCAGTACTGGTCGCCGTCGATGTCGAAGGTGACCCAGAGCCCGTTGTTGCCGTTCACCCGCGTCGCGAGGATCGTGTCGGGGCCGAGCGAGGTCTTCACGAGCTGGTCGATCAGCCCGTTGAAGCCTTCGCTCGAGATGCGCGTCACCCGGTCCGTCGGGTCGCGCGGCGAAATGAGCACCCCTTCGCGCGCGGCGAGCGTCTTGAGCAGGTCGATGCGGTAGAGGGGATCGGCCGTCACAAGGGCGTACTTCGTGAGGTTCACGGTCGAGACGATGTGCTGCGCCACGCCCTGCGAATAGGGGAGTTCGGAGAGCACACGGAAGCTCTGCAGCCACCCGATCACGGAGAAGAAGAGCAGGCAGCACAGGAGCAGGAAGGTCCGCCAGAAAAGGCTCGGACGGCTCGTCTTGAGTTGGGAGATCCAGGACACGGGCGTGATGCGTTGGGTTTGGACTCCTCGCCCGGGGCTCGGGGGAGGGAGGCGGATGAAAAAGCATGAAGGACGGGCCGCTGCCGGAGAGCGGGCTCGTCCTTCAATTATCCGGGCGTGGAGGCGGATTCACAGGGTCCGCCTCCGCGCCCCTTGCAGCGGTCGGGGCGCCCCGATCAGGCGTGGCCGTCCGGAATGAAGACGTACCCGAGGCCCCAGACGGTCTGCAGGTAGCGGGGCTTGGAGGGATCGGGCTCAAGGAGCTTGCGCAGGCGCGAGACCTGCACGTCGAGCGAACGGTCGAAGGCCTCGTATTCGCGGCCGCGGGCCATCTCCATCAACTTGTCGCGCGAGAGCGGCTGGCGCGGATGGCGGGCGAAGGCCTTCAGGACGGCGAATTCGCCCGTCGTGAGGGGCACCACCTCGCCGTTCTTCTTGAGAACGCGGGTGCCGAGATCGAGCTCAAAGTCGCCGAAGCGCACCACTTCGTTCTCCATCGAGGGAGCGCCCGGGGCGTCCTGACGCGGACGGCGGCGCAGCACGGCGTGGATGCGCGCCAGGAGCTCGCGCGGGTTGAAGGGCTTGCCGAGGTAGTCGTCGGCGCCCAGCTCGAGGCCGAGGATGCGGTCCACGTCCTCGCCGCGCGCGGTGAGCATGATGATCGGCGTCGTGTCCTTCTGCGCGCGCAGGCGCTTGAGGATCTGCAGGCCGTCTTCGCCCGGCATCATCAGGTCGAGGATGAGCACGTCGAAGTGCTCGCGCACCCAGAGACGCTTCATCGCCTCGCCGTTTTCGCTCACGAAGACCGAGAAGCCGTTTTCGCCGAGGTAGCGGCGCAGCAGGTCGCGAAGACGCGGATCGTCGTCGACGACGAGAATCTTGGGGATGCGTTCAACCATCAGTGGCTCCTTGAGGGCCGCCCCCGGCTGAATCACCGGACGGCGCGCAATAGTTTTTCGATGCCCCTCATTGTTTCATCCGCCGCGGCCCCGCGCCAGAGCAGAGCAACCCGCAGTTACAAATGCGCAGGAACGGTTGCGAATTGCGTTTGGGACGCCCCGGCATCCCGTCTTCCCCGGTGCGGCGGGCGATGCGGGGGATCTTCGGCTTGCCGGCCGCAGATCCTCCGGCCGTTCTGACGCGACGCTTCGTGACGCATTGCCGCCCCTCCCGGCAGGGTCAGGAAGCCCTGCGGGTGCTTTGTCGGCAAAGAAATGTCACGCTTTAGAAAAACTTGCAGGATTCTCTCCGGATAGGCGCTGTTATATTCGGAAGTGAACAAAGACCCCTCGCCGGTTCCGGCCGAGGCGCGCCGCCCCTCAGCTTGTGGTGCGCCCGCTGCGGCGCCCACGACTTTGAGAATCTTCCCTATGCTTCAACGTCATTGCTCGCTCATAGCGCTCGCCGCCTGCCTCTGTGCGGGTCAGGCGATGGCCGAGTCGCCCTCGGCGTCCGGGTATGCCGGTCTGCCGGGCGCCGCGCCCGGCGAATGTACGGGCGCCGTCTCCCCCTGCGTGCAGCTCTGGGGCGAGATGGACGCCGAAGAGCGTGCGAAGCTCTGGCCCTTCCTCGACGAAGCGTCGCGCACTTCGTACTGGCGCAGCATGACGCCCGCCGAAAGACAGGACCTGCGCGCGCACTTCTCCGAGCGCGACCGCGAGGCGATGCGCCGTCGCTACTCGCTCGATCCGGGCGAGAAGAGCGCGCCGAAGCGCCCGAACCTCTGCCGCGAAGACCGCAACCTCATGCGGCAGCAGATCATGGAGGTTCACATGCAGTACATGCGCATGCACGGGACGGCGAGAAGCGGCGCGCAGCCCCTGACGCCTCCGGGCGGCGCGGGCGTGCAGCACACGGCGCCCACCCGCTGAAGGCTCCAAGCCCGAAAATCCGATTTGAAGAATGCCGGCCGTCCCGCGGGATGCCGGCATTTCCCTTTTTTCAGAGGTCGCCGCGGCGTGGCGCGCTGCAGGCGGTCTGACCGTCGGAATCGGCGGGCCTGCGGCCCGTTTCCGCCGCGCCCGCGGCGTTCGTCTGCGCCGCGGGCATGATCGAAATCACGCGGCGCGCCTCTCCGGGCCCGGGCTGGGCCGCAAGCGCGGGAGCGCTCAGGACGGGGTTCGTCGGGCGAGGTCCGGGAGGACGCGGCCCAAGGTTTCGCTCACGGCGCTTGCGTGGCGCAGGCGGTCCTCGGCGGCAAGGCACCCGTCTTCGGTGAAGAGCGCGTACTTAACCGTGGTGGAGCCGAGATCAATGCCGATTGTGAGCATGGCGGCGCTCCGGCTTCCTACTTTTCAGGCGCCTCGTCGCGGGCAGGGGTGTCTTCGCGCGCTTTGAGCGCGGCGACGTAGCGCGAGCCGCCGTCGGCCGCGGTGCGGAAGACGGCCACGCAGAGCGCGACGGCCTCGTCTTCGGCGAGCGCGAGCGACTCGTGTTCGGCCGCGGCGAAGGTCATCAGGAAGTCCGCGGCGGCCTTCATCGCAGAGCGCACGCCTCCGGTGAGCTCGAGGTGCAGCGAATCCGAGAAGCGCTCGAGGATGAGCGAGAGGTTTTCGTGCACGTGGCCCTTGAGCTTCGAGCGGGCGGCGGGGTTGGCGAGCATGATCGAGAGCGCTTCGGTGCGCTCGGCGAGGTAGTGCAGGTACGTGCGCACGACTTCGGTCATCACCTCTTCGGCGGGGCCGTCGGGAATCGCCGCGATCTTGTCGTTCAGGGCCGCCGCCTCGCGCTCGAAGATCGCGTTGAGGAGCGCGTCCTGGTTCTTGAAGTAGTGGTAGATGAGGTTCCTCGTGACGCCGATCGAGGCGGCGATTTCGGTCATCGTCGCCTCCACGCCCCCTTTGGCGAGGTAGCAGGCGACGGCCGCGTCCATGATCTGCTCCCGGCGGTGGTCGGGCTGCAGACGCTGGCGCTCCGTGGCTGCGTGGACGGGTTCGGCGGAGGCGGTGGAGGAGGGCGAGTCGGTCATGAGGGGAAAACAACTCTCGACTAAAGGGAACTGCCAAATATTATCTGCCTGATTCATTCGTCAAAGGGCCTAGGTGTTGTTGCTCATCCAACCGGACTCGTCATTGTTCCGGCCCTATTGCCGCCGTGCGCACGGGCCTGCGGGTGCGGCCTCTCTATAATTCCGGCAGATTCCCGCCGCAGGGCGCCCTCGCGCCCTCGCTTCAGACGCTCAAGACGCATTCGAGACGCACCATGACCGACCTCACCGCTCCTTTGATTCTTGCGATCGACACCGCGCAGGAGGACTGCGCCGCCGCGCTCATGCGCGGCACGGAGCTTCTCGCCCAAACGGTCGAGCCGGTTGGGAGCCGCCACAGCGAGCGCATCCTCCCGATGATCCGGGACCTGCTCGCGGGAGCGCACGTGGAGAAGAGCGACCTCGACCTCGTCGCTTTCGGCGCGGGTCCGGGCTCCTTCACGGGGCTGCGCGTCGCCTGCGGCGTCGCG
>NZ_DAVZJY010000114.1:0-7733 GCF_052272535.1 Sutterella sp.
AGCTGCCGCCGCGCCCGCCGCAACGCCCTTTACGCCGCCCTTTACGCCGCCCCCCTGCGGCGGCCCCGGACGCGCCCGTGAAGGCCGTCGCCGCCGAGGGCGAGAAGGCGCCCGCACACGCCCCGGCCCCGAAGTCGATGGCCGAGGCGCATCGCATCCGCATGGCCGAGACCGCCGAAGGGTATGCGAAGCTCCGGGCGACCCTCGACGCCCTGCAGAATTCCTCCGCCGAACCGTGGACGGAGTCTGAGGACGCGTTGGAGGGAGAAGTGACGGACCGCCGGAACGAACCCGACGCGTCTGAAGAGGCCGACGCGCAGGCGAAGCGGAGCGATTCCGTTGATTCCGAAGATTCCATTGATCAGGACGACCTCAACGAAGAGCCCGACGCCGTGGCGTTGGACGCCCTCGGCGGCTGGAACGCCTTCGACACAGAGGACGACGAGAAGAACGAGATGGACGAGAAGTCCGGCTCGAACGCGGCTCCGGCGGTGAAGGCCGCCGGTGCTGAGACGAACCCCAAGAAGGCCCAGAAGGAGTCTGCGGGCGGGGCGGCAGCGGAGTCGGTTGGCGAATCGAAGGAAAAGAAGGGAAAGAAGACCAAGCAGGCGCAGACGAACGCAGGAGCCGAGAAGGGACTCACGACCCCGACGGCCCGGAAGACCCAGGAGACTCCGAAGACCCCGGCGAAACGCGCGGCCGAGCAGCCCGTCGCCCAAGCGTCTGCAGCGGCCCCGGAGGGTGCGGACGGGCTCTTCGCCGGGACGAACGCCCCCGGCGGGCGCACGCCCGCAGAAGGCTCCTCGGGTTCCGAGCCCGACCCCTTCCTTGTTCCGCGCGGGCCCAACCGCCGGCTCTCAACCTCCCGCGAAGCGCTCGCGGGCGCACTGAGCCGCAGCGTCGCCGCTTCGGAGGAGGCCGACGGGAATCCGCAGGAGCCGTCCGGCGCTCAACCCCTCGAAGCCCTCGAAACCCTCGAAACGGTTGACGCGGCTCAAGCACCGGAAGTGCCCGGCGGCCACTTCACGCGGCTCACCGGCCGCCGCGTGCGGCTACCCGGCGACGTCCCTCCGCGGCCGGTCCGCGACCTCATCGACCCCGAAGTGGCGCTCTCGCTCGAACGGATTTCCAACCCCGGCTGGGGCGGAAAGATGATGGCCGAAGGCGCGCGCCTCTGGCTCGAAGAAAACGCTCTGCGCAAAGAGGCGCTCCTTGCGGCGCTATCGGCCGGCCCGGCGATCCCGATGGACGAAAAGGAGCGCCTCGCGCGCGAAGCCGAGGCCGCGCACCTCTATGCCGACCCGGCGCAGTCGGGCTTCACGGGTGAAATTTCGGCCCGTCCGGAACTCTGGGCGGTCTTCAAGGACGACGTCGCGGGCGCGCAGACCACGGCTCTCCGGCTCGACTGCCGCGGGCTCGAAAAGCGCATCACCGAACTCGCCCGTGCGGACGTCGCAGACCCCCGGATTCCTCCGCTCGTGGAGCACTACGAGACGCTCTCGACGCGTCTTCTTGAACTCGTCCGCGTGCAGACGAAGGAAGGCGAAAAGGCCGCGAAGCGCGTCACGCGCCTCGGCGCCGCCGGGTTTGCGGGCGTTTCCGCCGCACCGGTCTCCGGCTCCGACCCGCTCACCGAGCTTCTCGCACGCCTGAAGGGCGGCGCAAGCGCCCACCCCGCGGCCCCGCGCGTCACCCCGACCGAAGCGTGGCTCGCCGCGCTCTCGCGGCGAACCCCCGCGGACGTTGGCGCTCAACGCGCCGGCGATTCCGTCGCCGCCCGTTTTGGAAGCGCCAGTGCAGAACATTCTGAACGCCCCTCCGGGCAGCCGGACCAGGGCCGCGACGCGCTTCTCGACAAACTCTGGAGCGTGCTCGCCCGGCACGCTTCGTCCGGACGAGCCCCGGGGTCCTGCGCAAGGAATGCGCCCGGAGCGCCGCAGACGTCCTTCGTCCCGGGACCCGCGCTCTTCGAGGAGGCGGGCGCCCCAAACGCTCCAAACGCCTCCGCCGCATCCGACGAGCCCACGCTCTTCGCCGACATCGGCGCGGAGCGGCCGAGCGACCGGGCGCTCGAAGAAAAACTCAAGGGCCTGGCGCGGCGCGCGCCTGAGGCCATGAAGTCCTCTGCCGGGACGGACGCAGCCGATGCGGGCAATGAAGGCGACGTAGGCAACGAAGCCGACAAAGCCAACGAAGGGGCTCCTTCGCCGCTCTCTACCGGTGCTGAGCCGCCGGGCGGGTCCACACCGAGCTCAACATGCGCCGATGAGAATCGGCAAAAGGCGACGGTCGATTCGGCCGACGCCCCCGCCCGCCTTTCGGGCGAAGCGCCCGAGGAACCGGATGCCGCCGCTTCCGAGACCGCTCCCAAGGCTCCCAAAGCAGCCGGCCGCAAGCGCACGGGTGGGTTCGGCTTCGCGGGCCTGCGCTTCATCTCTCCAAACCGCGCCCGCGCGGCCGCAGCGCTCCTTGCGGCCGCCGTCGCCGCGCCCGTCCTCTGGCGCACGATCTTTCCAGCGCCCGCCTTCGCCGTCGTGGACCGCGACCTCGTGGAGACGCAGGTCGCGCTCCTGCGGCTCACGCACGCGCAGCCCGGAATGCCTGAGCGCGCGGATTTGAAGGGGCTCGATGCCGCGGCGATCGACCGGGCGGTGTCGCTCACCGCCGCCGATGCGGGGCTCCCGCTCATGGACCGGCACGCAGTGCTCTCAACCGCAGGCGCGGAGCCCGTCGACCTCACCGAAGCCGTGTTCGAGCGACTCGGCGTCACGCTCGCCGACCGCACGGCGCTCGCCGACGCGCTCGCGCACGGATGGAGCGCGGACGTGAACCTCGCGCTCGAGCGGGCCAAGAACCCCAACGTGCGCGCTCCGCAGGGCGTTGCGGAAGGCGCTGCGGAGCGCAACACCTCCCGCGCCGCCGGCGGGCGGCTTCTCGCGGAAGCCTCCCGCGTCGAGTCCGATCCGCCCGTTCCCGACGCGGACGAAGACTTCGGCGCGCGCGTGAAGCGCCTTCTCCAAACCATCCGCGGCGAAGGGGCGCACGAAGCCCAACCGCACGCGGACATTCAAGGAGGCCGCCAATGACCTCCCCCGTCTTCACGCTCGTCGAAGAACCCGCCGCCATGGATTCGCAAGCCCCCGCGGGCATCTCTCCCGCGCAGGCGGCCGACCTGCGCGCGCTCCTCGCGATCCGCGAGAACGCGGCGGACAAGCCCGCGGCGGCCTCAGCCCAGTCCTACGAGGCCGCGGCCTGGCGGCACCTCAAGGACGACACGGGCCCGCAGGCGCAGGAGACGGCGCAGCTTCTCGCCGTGGCGCTGCGCGGCGTGCAGCGCCGGTCGTCCGGCATCTCGGCCGAAGCCGTGCTCGCCGTCCTCATTTCTCAGGTGCTCCTCAGCCCCCGCGTCTCCTTTGAGGAGGTGACGATGCGCGCACAGATACTCTCCGAACTCGACGTCGCCGAGGTGCTCGAGCGCGCCGAGGCGACCGCACGCCGCGCGGGTCTCCATGCGAGGCGGTGCTTCGAGCGGCAGCGCTTCCCCTCCGAACACCTCCGGCGCGCCGTGAAGCTCGCCTGCGGCGTGAAGCTTTCCGAAAAGACGGCCGACGCCCTCAAGCTCCCCGCACCCCTGCCTTGGGACTCCTTTCACGACGGCCACCTCGCGTCGAGGCGCGCCGCGTGGGCGCTCGGGATCGTTCGGTGGTCGCGGCCGGCGGACCAGAAGACCCTGATGCGTCTCACTGCCGCGGCCGCGGCGCTCGCCGAACGGATGGACCTTGACGGCGCGGCGCTCGAGCGCGCCGCCGCGCTCTTCACCGCGCGCCGGCCGGTGGTGCTCTTGGGTCAAATCAATCTCTACACCGTGAAGCTCGTCCACGACCTCTGGCTCGCCGACCCGTCGATCGCGGTGGTGTCGCTGCGCCCCATGCCGCCCAAGCGCGAAAAGCGCGACCCCTGCGATCCGCCGCGGCCGAGGAACCCCTTTCACGTCTTCGGGATTCCCTTTCTCGAAGACCCGGAGGGGCGGATCGCCAGCCTGCTCGGCGTGGACCACTTTCCGTGCCTCATCGAGCCGCGGCTCGGGGGCTTTTGCGCGACGGCCGCGACGGGACTCGCCTCCCTCGTGACGCTCCCGCGCCGCGACCGCCGCGCGCGGGGCTTCGCCGTGCCCACCTGGATGCGCACCCTCGCTGAAATCGGCCTTCTCGCGCGCTGGGAGGACGGCGGCGTCGGGCAGACGACCGAGATGCACTCGGCCGCGGTGCGCTTGAAGTTCCTCTCGCTCTACGAAGAGCTCATCCGCACGCCGCTCCTCGACGAGCGGCGCGTCTTCGGACCCGAGGGCGAAGCGGTCAACCACGTGAGGCGCCACCTCGAGGAGAAGCGCGCCGAAGTGATCGCGCTCCTCGCCGAAGCGAAGAGCGACGCGCAGGCCGAAATCGAGGAGACGAAGAAGGCGCAGGCGAGGCGTGACGCCGAAGCGCGCCGCCAAAGCGCCACCCCCGCCCCCGTCGTGATGAAGCGCACCCGCCGCACTTTGAAGAAGCCCGCTCGCAAGCCCGGCATGAAGGCGGCCGAGCCTCCCTCCATGAAGGCGGCTGCGGCAGCGTCCGCCGAAGCCCCCCGGCGCGTCCTCACGGTGCGCGCCCCGCAGGAGCGGCACACGGACGCCCGCAAGCCCGAAGGCCCCGGCGCGCCCCCGAAGGGCGGACCTTCGGCCAAACGCTCCCCGAAGACCACGACGCAGAAGGACGCGGCATGATGCGGTTTTTCAAGAACACCCTCAAAAGGCGCCTCTTCGTGCTCCTCGCGGGCGTCATTGCCGCCGGCGCCTCAGGCGCAGCCGCGGCCGCCTCGTGCTCGGGCCGGATCCCGAACCCGATCACCGACGTCTGTTGGTCGTGCATGCAGCCCATCACCATTGCGGGAAGCGTCTCCGTGTCGGGAAAGGGGACGCTCCCGGACGTGCGCACCGACGCGCAGCCCCTCTGCGCCTGCGGGTCGGGCCCGAGCCTCAAGGCCGGGATCAACGTCTCGTTCTGGGAGCCGCTGCGCACGGCCGAGGTCGTGCGCCACGCCTGGTGCTTCCCGACGATGGGCGGGATGACGCTCGACCAGGCGGGCCTGCGCGCACCCGACCACGCCCGCACGCCGCGGGGCTTCGGAGAAACTCGCCGCACGGCCTTCTGGCAGGTGCACTGGTACCAGTCGCCCTGGCTTTTCGTGCTGGAGGCCCTCCTCGACCACGCCTGCCTTGAGCAGGCTCCGTGGGACCTCGCCTACCTCTCCGAGCTCGATCCCCTCTGGGACGACACGTTGACGAGCTTTCTGCTCGCCCCCGACGCGGCACTCTTCACCGCGGGGGCGGCCTTCGGCGCCTGCGCGCTCGACTGCGCCGCCGCCACCGCCGGGATTTCGGAAAAGTCCCTCTACTGGTGCTCGGGCTGCCAGGGAGCGGTCTTTCCGCTCTCGGGCTGGATGGCCGCGCAGGTTTCGCCCGTGCAGGCCTGGCACCTGATGGCGCACCGCTTCGCGATGAAGCTTTCGCGCGAGGGAATCCTCTGGTCCGCCCACGGGCGACAGGGCCAGTGCGGGCCCTACGTACAGCCGATCTTCGACAAGTCCGTCTGGCGCACCCAGCTCATCCACCCCGCGCGCACGACCTCAAAGGACGCGGGCGGGTGCTGCCAGCCCCTCGGGCGGTCGACAACGCTCCTCGGCGCAAACCGGTCCTTTCCCTTTACGGGCGAAGACGGTGCGGTGCTCCTCTGGCGCAAGCGCGACTGCTGCCTCGCCTCGGGCCTTGAAGACGCAGCCGACGCCGCGGAGTTCTTCACCGACGCCGAGGAAGGGCTCGCCGCCTGGCGCAGCGCCGCCCGCAGATGACGTCTTTACCTCCCCGCCTCGCTCCGAGCGCGGGCGGAACCTTCCCTCAACCCTTCCCAACCTTCTCCACTGGACACTCCCGATGAAACTCAGCCCCTCCGTCCCGAGCGCCTGCCGCGCGCTCCTTCTTGCCGGCGCGTTCTTCTCCACCGCCGCCGCGGCCATGCCGGGCGCCCCGATGCTCTCGCTCGACGAGGCCTGCCCCATGTGCGCGCCCGTCTGCGAAGCGGGCAAACCCATGCGGCCCGTCGTGGTCCATGAACCCGTCGGCCCCGTCTACGCCAACGCGCTCCCCGACTGGGCCGAGGTGATGAGCCGCACGGTCACCCATTTTCAGGAGTCGGGCGAATTCGCCCGCCGCCATGCCGCCGTGCGCCGGCAGATCGCCCAATGGGGCGCCGCGCCGCGCTCGGACTCCGCCCTCCCGCGGGCGCAGGAGCCGTGGACGTTCCGCTGGGAGGTTCCCGCCGAGATGCGCGGCGCCTTTGGGCGCCTTTCGCCCTCGAGCGAAGGCACGGTGGCGCAGTACCGCACGACCTGGACGCGGGAACTTTTGATGATCGACGGCGACGATGCGGCGCAGCGCCGCTGGGCCGAACGCATCTGGCGCTCGGCCCGGCAGGCCGGCAAACGCGACCTCTTCGGCCTCCCGCGGATCGTGGTGATGCAGGGCGCGACGGCGCCCATGCGCGAAATGCTCCGCGACGACCCGAACGGGCGCGTCTGGTTCGACCAGGGCGGCGTCATCCGCCGCCGCATCGGACTCCCGGCGCTTCCCGCCGTCGCCTCGACTTCGGAGGCGGGACTCCACGTCGCCGTCGTCGTGATCGACGAGGAAGGAAACGAATCCGCTCCGGCGAAGACTTCCGGGAAGGCTTCCGGCAAGACTTCTGCACCGACCAACGGGAGGGCGCTCTGATGCTGCGGCTTCTCATGACGTCGGCCTTTCTGACGCTTCCCCTTTGCGCGGCGGCGGCCGGCTCCCCCGCCTTCTTCGCTCCGACCGCGCCCTCCGTGATGTCGGCCCCGGCGGAGGTTGCGCGGCTCGAGAGCGAGGTGCGGCGCTTCCCCGCACTTCCTCAGCCCGGGACGCCGGCAGGGGATCCCGCGAGGACGCCGCGCGCGCCCGCGCTTTCCGCGGAGCCCGGGTCCGTCGTGATCCTCGTCTCGTCGTCGATGCCGCCCGAGAGCCTGCGCGCGATCGCCCGCGACGCCCGTCGCCTCGGCGTCGGGCTCGCGCTCTCGGGGCTTCCCGTCAAAGTGCGCCGCCCGGACCGGGCCGACGCGGCGCTCGCCCAAGGCGACGCCGCCCTCGGCACGCCCTTCGTCGCCGACAAGGCCGAGCTCGCGCGCTTCATGAAGCCCGTCCTCGAAGAAGGCGCCCATGCCGGCGTCGCCCCGATGGTCTGGCACGCCGTACGCGACGCCCTGCCCGAAGAGCCCGCCGTTCCGGCGATGGTCTTCTTTGAGTCCGACGTGATCGAGCTCTTCCCGGGCGACGTGCGGCCGCTCTATTGGGCGGCGCTCGCCGCGAAGCGCGCGCAGACCGAGTCCGTGCGCCGCCGTGCTGCGGAAATGATCCGCGCCGCGGGCCTCGAAGACGAGGCGCGGAGGCTCCTGCCGTGATGCGCTCCGCTCCGACCCTCATGCCCGACCGCCGTTGTGTCGTCCGACGAGCCCTCCTCCCGGCGCTCTGCCTCTTCGCCGGTCTTTGCGCGAGCGCAAAGGCCAATCCCCCCGCAGCCTCCGACGGGAGCGCCACGGCGGAGGCCGTGCGCGCGGCGCTTGGGACCGCGCGCCCCGAATGGTCCGCGACCTCCAACCGCTTTTCCGAAGTCCTCACG
>NZ_DAVZJY010000115.1:0-7702 GCF_052272535.1 Sutterella sp.
GCGGCATCGACGGCCTTGACGCCCACCACCCGGCCGTCCTTCTCAATGAAGGACTGCGCGCGCGTCTCAAGCATGAGCTTCCCCCCCATGCCGAGGAACTTGTCCTTCATAAGATGGAGGAAGTTCACCGAACGTCCCTCGACGCCGAGCTGCCGGTTCGCGGAATGGTCCGGGTACTGCGTGGCGGCCGGGCCGTACGGGATCTTCATGTCGTAGATGAGCCAGTCGACGACTCCGCCCACCTTCTCGGTCACCATCTTCACTAGCACCGGGTCGTTCTTGTTCTTGCCGACGCGGAAGATGTCCTTGTAGGCGAGCTCGGGCGAGTCCTTCGTCTCCTTCATCACCTCGCGCTGGTAGCGCGAGCCCGTGGCGATCAGCGTGCCGGCGTTGAGGACCGTCGCGCCGCCGATGGTGGGCATCTTCTCGATGAGGATCACGCTCTTGCCGAGCGTCTCGGCCTTCACGGCCGCGGAGATGCCCGCGCCGCCCGCACCCACGACGACGATGTCGGCGGACTCCTTGATCACCTTCTTGGCGGTCTTCTTCGGCACGACCGCAGCGGTGAAGGCGGCGGGATCGCCGCCCGCGGCCTTGATCGCGGAGGCGACGGCGGCCTTGATGCCGTTCGTCGTCATCGTGGCGCCCGTCACGGCGTCGATGCCGGTGCTCTGCGCGGCGACGATCTCGCCGGGAGCGCGCGCGAACGCGGCGTCCGAAATCCCGGGCGTTTCGCCGTGCTTCACGACCTTGACGGCCGTGATCTTCCCGTTCGCGGTAGTCATCTCAACCGTGATGGTGCCGTTGCGGCCCTGGCCTTCGCCCGTCCAGACGCCGTCCTTGAGTTGGGCGGCCGAGGCGGCGGAAGCGCCCGTGAGGGCGGCGACGACGGCGGCGGCGAGGCAAAGCTTGCGCAGACTCATGATGCTTCTCCTTTCCAGAAAGCTTCCCGGAAGGCACGCCTTGAAGGGCGGCTTCCGAATGAAGAAGACGGCCGGAGCCCCCCTTTCGGTCAAGGGCGGAGGTACGTCTTTTGGCGGAGGAAAGTGTAGGTCGGCGATTCCGCGTGGCCGAGAAAAGAGAGAGGTGCCTTTTGACGGCGGTCAGGTTTCAGCGGCGTGAAGCGTTTTCCGGGCAGACGGTGGGATCGCCCCGCGGCCCAGGCGGATGCGCGAAAAACCTCCTATATGGAGACGGAGGCGGAGTTATTACAATTCTGTGACGCCCGGCCGCGGACTGAGCCGCGCCGGATCCATTCATCCATACTAAGGAGAAGCAGCCATGGGCTTCGCGAAACTTCCCGTCCTCCTTGCAGGTCTCTGCCTCGTCGCCGGCGCCGTGAACGCCGAAGAGTTGAACGCCTATTCGATCATGCCGGAAAAGTATGCGTCCAAGATCTTCGCGGAATTCACGAAGGACACGGGCATCAAGGTGAACTTCCTGCGCTTCTCCTCGGGCGAGGCTCTCGCGCGCCTCACGGCTGAAAAGAGGAACCCGCAGGTGGACGTGATGCTGGGCGGCCCGGCCGACACCTATGCTGCGGGCATCAAGGAGGGCATTTTCGAGTCCTATCGTCCGAAGGACTCCGACGCCATCCCGGAAAACCTGCGCGACCCGGGCAACCATTGGACCGGCATCGGGGTGATTCCGCTCTGCTTCCTCACGAACACCAAGTTCCTCGAGAAGAACGGCATGCAGGCGCCTACGAAATGGGCGGACCTCCTTGATCCGCGCTACAAGAACGGCCTGCAGATGGCCGACGCGCGCACGTCGGGCACCGCGACCGAACGCATCTATTCGCTCGTGAAGGTGATGGGCGAGGACGAGGCCTTCAAGTTCCAGAAGCAGCTCAACGCCAACATCCAGATGTACACGAAGAGCGGTGCGGGCGGCGCGATGCCGATCGCGACCGGCCAGTGCGCTTCGGGCATCTTCTACATCGTCGACGCCCTCGACATCGCGCAGCAGGGGTATCCCGTGAAGATCACGTATCCGGAGGACGGCGTGAGCTTCGGCATCGAGGCCACGGGCGTCATCGCGGGCGGCAAGAACAACGAGCAGGCGAAGAAGTTCGTCGACTGGGCCGCTTCGAAGAAGTTCGCCGAATTCATCGTCGCCAACAAGATCAACTACGTTCCGACCCGCACGGACGTGAAGACCGACAATCCGATCCTCGACCTCTCGAAGATCAACGTCGTCACGACCGACGTCGTCTGGAAGGGTGAGAACCGCAAGCGCTTCACGCAGAAGTGGATCAACGAGGTGATCCGCTGAGCCGCTCAGACGGCTTGACCGGAGGGAGGCGTGCGCTCCAGGAGCGGGCCGCGCGCCTCCCGCAGCCCTCCGACCACTCTCCCTTTCTGATCTTCATCTCATGGCACAAGCACACGCGCTCACGCCGCGCGGCGATGCGGCGTCCCGGTTTGCGGTTCTCGTTCTCTGGGTCCTCCTCGCGCTCTTCGTCGTCTACCCGCTCGTGCGGCTTCTCCTGATGGCCTTCACGGCCGACGGAAGCTTCACGCTTGAAAACCTCCGCCCCTTCATCGAGAGCTGGTACGACCGCCAGGCGGCCGTGAACAGCATCCTCCTCGGGTGCTCCGTCGGCCTCGCCGGCACCGTGCTCGGCTTCATCTTCGCCTTTGCGGTGACGCGCCTCAAGCTCCCCAAATGGGTTGCGGCCGCGGTGAGCGCCGTGACGCTTCTGCCGCTCATCTCGCCGCCCTTCACGAGCAGCATCGCGCTCACGCTTTCGCTCGGCCCCAACGGCATCCTGCTCGACTTCTTCGGCCTCGGGAACTTCAACTTCTACGGCTTCTGGGGAACGTTCATCTCCGAGACGCTCACGTTCTTCCCGGTCGCCTTCATGACGCTTTCGACGATTCTCGCGCGCATCGACCCGAATCTCGAGGATGCGGCGTATTCGCTCGGCGCGTCGAGCTTCAAGGTGTTCCGCACGGTGACGCTGCCGCTCGCCGCCCCGGGCATCGCCAATGCGTTCCTTCTCGTCTTCTCCTGCTCGCTCGCGGACTTCGCGACCCCGCAGGTGCTGGGCGGCCACAGCTTCCCCGTCCTCCCGACGCAGGCCTACCTCGTGATCACCGGCATGTACGACTTCAAGGGTGGCGCGGCGCTCTCCTTCATGCTCCTCATCCCGGCGATCATCGTCTATTCGCTGCAGCGCTGGTGGGTCGGGCGTAAGAGCTACGTGACGGTTTCGGGCAAGGCGGGCGGCCGGAGCAGCGTCAAGGGCCCGGGCCCGGTGCTCAGCACCGTCATCCTCGGCACCGTCGCCCTCGTCGTGCTCTTCATCCTCTATCTCTACGCGATCATCCTCTCGGGGTCGCTCGTGCACGTCTGGGGCGTCGACAACACCTTCACGCTCGAGCACTACGACTACGTCTTCACCCACGGCGCCAAGGCGATCAAGGACACGCTCCTCATCGCCTGCATCGGCACGCCTCTGGGCGGGCTTCTCGCCGTGCTCGTGGGCTACGCCGCGGCGCGCCTCAAGGTGCGCGGGAGCCGCATTCTCGAGACCGTCTCGCTCCTCAACTACACGCTTCCCGGCACGGTGGTCGGCATCGCGTACATCATCGCCTTCAACGACTATCCGATCTTCATCACCGGGACGATCTACATCCTGATCGCGGCCTATCTCTTCCGCTACTCTTCCGCGGGCATCCGCAACGTGATCGCGGCGCTCTCGCAGATCGATCCGTCGATCGAGGAGGCGAGCCGGAGCCTCGGCGCCTCGTCGGTGAAGACCTTCACGTCGATCACGATCCCGCTCGTGCTTCCGGCGATCCTCGCGGGCATGCGCTACCTCTTCATTCATTCGATGACGGCGATCAGTGCGACGATCTTCCTCGTCTCCGTGCACTGGACGCTCATCACGACGCGTATTCTCGAATGCATGACGGAGCTGCAGTTCGCGCAGGCCTGCGCCTTCTCGATCGTCCTCATCATCCTCGTCTTCATCGCGTCGGGCGTGATCAATCTGATCGCCCGGCTCATCTGCCGCAACGGCGACGCCATCGGAGTCCATTAAAAAATGTCCATCTCCCTCGAACTTCGCGGCATCTGCCGCACCTACGTGAAGGACAACGAAACGTTCGCTGCGGTCGACGACGTGAACCTCATGGTGAAGCCCGGCGAATTCCTCACCTTCCTCGGGCCCTCGGGCTGCGGGAAGACGACGACCCTGCGCATGGTCGCGGGCTTTGAGACGCCTTCGTCGGGCGCGATCATCGTCGACGGCGCCGACATCACGCACGTCCCGGCCAACAAGCGCGACATGGGCTTTGTCTTCCAGAACTACGCGCTCTTCCCCCACATGACGATCTTCGAGAACGTCGCCTACGGCCTGCGCATCCGCGGCCTCTCGGGCGACGCCCTCGCGCGGAAGGTGAGGGAGGGCCTCGAGATGGTGGGGCTCGCAAAAGCCGAGCATCGCCATCCCAATCAGCTCTCCGGGGGCGAGCAGCAGCGCGTCGCGCTCGCCCGCGTGCTCGTGCTCAGCCCCAAGATCCTCCTCATGGACGAACCGCTCTCGAACCTCGACGCGAAGCTGCGGCTTCACATGCGCACCGAGATCCGCCGCATCCAGCAGGAGCTCGCGGTGACGTGCCTCTACGTCACGCACGACCAGAAGGAGGCGCTCACGATGTCCGACCGCATCATGGTGATGAACCGCGGCCGGATCGAACAGGTGGGCACGCCCATGGAGCTCTACGAGGACCCCGCCACCGCCTTCGTCGCGGACTTCATCGGGCAGGCGAACTTGATCCCGGGCGTGCTCGCCGGGCGGGAGGACGGATTCGCGCGCTTTGAGGTGGGCGGCGTCGCTCTCAGGGCCCGCATGGGTCGGCAGAACCCGCCCGCGGCGGGCGAGAAGGCGCTCCTCGTGGTGCGCCCGGAAAACCTCGGCTTCACGACGGATCCCGCCGGGATCCCGATCCGGATCGTCAACCGTCTCTTTGAAGGCGACCGCATCAACTATGAGGTCGAGATTCCGGGTCTTGAACAGAAGAAGCCTTTCTCGATGTCGGTGCCGTTCCTGCCGGGCACGCGGCTCGTTGAGCCCGGAGCGCTCCTGCGCGCCGCCTTCACGCCCGAAGCGGGCGTCGTGATCCGCGGATGAGATGCGGGCGTCGGAGCGCCTCAAGACGGGGAGCTCCGACGCTTGTGTACAAAACGAGCTCCGTGTACACGCGGGGAAAAGCCGCACGTGAGACATGGGGCGGCTCCGGCACAAGCAAAACGCCGTCCGAAAGGCTGACTTTCGGGACAGCGTTTGGGCGCGGGGCCGCTTCGGACGCAGCTCCCCGAAGCTTCGAGGCCGATTATTTCGCCGGAAGCGCCGCCGCCCAGGGGCCGTCGGCGAAGCCCGCCGCGGCCTCGCGCGCCATCGTCACGAGCCGCATCAATGCGGGGGAGGCGGTTTCAAGCGAGGGGAGCGCGAGCCCGAGCGTCACGCGCTCCTGCGGGCGGAAGGGCCGCAGCACGACGTCGCCCTTGAGGTTGATGCTCTGCAGGCGGTTGTTCACCGAGACGCCGAGCCCGGCGTTCACCATTGCGTAGGCCGAATACGGGTCGTTCGTCTGCAGGTGGATCTTGGGCGCGGTCTTGTGGCGCGCGAAGAAGTCGTCGATGTCCGTGTTGTGGTGCTGCCGCGGGTAGATGAAGGGCTCGCGCGTGATCTGCGAGACGGTGACGGATTCGTTCTCGGTGAGCGGGTGCCCGGGCGGGAGGAGCGCGACGAACTCCGTCTCCATCAACGGGAAGAAGTCCCCGTCGTAGGAGTGCTGCGAGAGGAAGGCGCAGTCGAGCGAACCGTTTCTCAGGCACTCGATGAGCTCCGCGTCCGAACCTTCGACCGTGGAGAGCGAAATCGCCGGATAGGCGTCGGAATAACGCTTCAGGAGGGGCGGGAGCCACGTCGTGGAGATGCTGAAGTACGACCCGATCGTGAGTTCGCCCGTGAGGAGCCCGCGCACGGCCGCGATCTCCTCGTACACGCGCTTCTCCGCGGCCATCAGGTCGCGCAGGCGCGCGATCACGGATTCGGCTCCCTTGGCCGGGACGACGCCCCGCCGGCCGCGCAGAAGCAGCGTCGTCTTGAGCTCCTCCTCGAGGGAGGTGATCTGGCGGTTGAGGCCCGACTGCGTCATGCCGAGCTTGTCCGCAGCGAGTGAGAAGCTGCCGCACTCGATGGCGGTGAGAAGGTACTGGACTTTTTCGAGATTCATCCTGAGCAGCTCCGCAGTGTGTCGAAAGTGACTCTTCATCACTTATTTTGTTACATCAGGTTATTTTACTCACTGATTGAATCGGCATAGACTTTCCGCCCATCAGAATTATCCCGGATTCATTCCCTCACCCAGAGGAACAACCAACATGCTCAACTTTGCCTGCGACTATCTTGATGCCGCTCATCCCAAGGTGCTCGAGGCCCTTTGCGCCAACAACTTCGTGAAGACGGGCTGCTACGACGAGGCCGGGAGCGACTGCTTCTGCAACGCCGCGCGCGACAAGATCCGCGCGGCCTGCGGCGTCCCCGACGCGGAGGTGCGCTTCCTCTCGGGCGGCACGCAGACGAACAAGGTCGTGATCAGCACGATGCTCAAGTCCTGGCAGGGCGTCGTCGCCGCCAAGACGGGCCACATCGCCGTGCATGAGGCCGGCGCGATCGAGGCCTCCGGCCACAAGGTGATCGAGATCGCCGAGCGGCAGGGCAAGATTTCCGCAGAGGACGTGGACGCGGTCTTCGCCGCCTGGGAGGGCGACGGCAACCGCCTGCACATGGTCGAGCCCGGCATGGTCTACATCACGCAGCCCACCGAATACGGCACGCTCTATACGCTCGAGGAGCTCACGGCCCTCTCGGAGGTCTGCCGCCGCCGCGGCGCGCCCCTCTACGTGGACGGCGCGCGGCTCTTCTACGGGCTCGGTTCAAAGACGAACGACGTGACGCTCGGCGACCTCGCGCGCCTCGCGGACGTCTTCTACATCGGCGGCACGAAGTGCGGCACGCTCTTCGGCGAGGCCGTGGTGTTCCCGAAGGCCGGCACGGTGCCGGGGTTCTTCACGCTCATGAAGCAGTACGGCGCGATGCTCGCCAAGAGCAAGGTGCTCGGCATCCAGTTCGACGCGCTCTTCACCGACGACCTCGGGCTCGAGCTCGGCCGTCACGCCGTCCGCGAGGCCGACCGCATCCGCGCGGCCCTGACGGAGAAGGGCTACGACGTGGTCTTCGGGAGCACGACGAACCAGATCTTCGTGCGGCTCACGAATGAAGCGGCCGAACGGCTCGACAAGGTCGTGCTCACGAGCTTCTGGGAGCGGACTGACGCGCAGCACGTCGTGCGGCGCATCGCCACCTCCTGGTCCACCGACCCGAAGGACGTGGACGCGCTGATCGCGGCCCTCTGAGGGCCGTGGCGCATCGCGCGGGCGGAGCGGCGGGGACCCAGTCGGGCGCTCGTCTTCGTCGCTGTCTTCCATTGCATCATTCACTGGAAGGAGCTCCACGCGCTCTCGCGCCGGCAGGAGCAGGCCTGACGGAATCAGGGCGCCCGTGGGCGGCGGACCTTCCCGACGCTTCGGGCGCGCCGCACTTCCTGAGCCGGCTAGAATGCGGGATGCCTTTCGGGGAGGGCCGCCCGTGCGCCGCGTTTGCGCCCGAAGCCGCACTCCGCCGGGG
>NZ_DAVZJY010000116.1:0-7659 GCF_052272535.1 Sutterella sp.
AAAAAAGCTCCCGGGTCCTTTCGGACTTCGGGAGCTTTTCTTCTCCATCGCCTCGCTTCCCTGTTGGATGGGGGCCGTCCGGAAGGGCGGAGCCCCGGGAGCGAAAGGAGAACGACGGGAGGGAGTCGGTCGAATTACTTCGCGTGGTTGAACCAGGAAGCGCCTTCAGGCATTTCGAAGCGCTGGGCTTCGGCGTTCGCAGCGACCTGATCAGCACCGATCGAGTAGTTGGTCCACATCGTGATGGAGCCGCCGACGATCATCAGGAAGGCGACGACAACCATGGCCTTGCGGAAGCCCGTGCGGTCCGTGGCGGCGCGCTGGTCCATGATCTTGTACTCGGGGTTCTTCGCGAAGATGTCCCACTTAACGGCGAGGCGGTAGAGGCCAATCATGCCGTGGAGCTCAGTGCACACGAGGAAGAAGAACGTGTAGATGAGGCCGTTGTGATAAGTGTGGACGCCGATGAGGTTCGGGTCGAAGCCGCCCGGGTTCGTGAGCATCGTCATCAGATGCGGGAACACGAGGAAGAAGAGGCAGAAGGCCGTGACGAACTGGACCCACCAGAGCGTCGTGTCGGAGTGGTGCACGAGCTTGACGTGGGCGCGGAGGTCATGGAGCTTCTTGTAGGAGGTCGGGAAGCGGCGCAGCGCGCAGAACATGTGGACGATCACGCACAGGAAGATGAAGCCCACGAAGAGGACGTGCATCCAGTGGTTGTCCTGGCCGTTGAGCCAGACGCCGCCCGAGGTGGCGATCAGGTTGGCGAAGAGCTCCTTGGAGATGTTCACCGAACCCGTGAAGGCCATGTGGCAGAAGAGGAAGATGCCGAGGATGAGGCCGGTGACCGACTGCGCCACGTCGAGGCGGGCGGTGCACTTGCTCTGACGCTTGGCGTCCTTGAGGCCGACGCCCCACACGTTGTCCGTGGCGGAGGGCGTATGCGCGTACTTGACAGAATCAGGGGTCGTCATTTTTGACTGGTCCTAGAAGTTTGAGAGATTGAGGCATCCGCGGTCCGCACGCCCGCAGCTACGGGGGGACGGCGCGGAAAAATTCTTGCTTCGGCCCGAATGATGAACGGACCGGTCCTCAATGGATTTGACATTCATCAAGTGTTTGGATGGGTCTACACCCCTTCCGGCGAAGTGACGTCGTGCCAAATACGCGTATATGCGTATGAAATCCCTCATCAAAACCTTATAGCCGGCTTAAACCTAGGGTAAATACTAGAATTTCGTGTTCAAAAAAGAGGGCGACGGCGGACAAAAAAAGGGACGCGCACCGCGCGTCCTCTTCGCCTTCGTGAGGCGCCGCAGGGGCGCCTCGGGCCGGAGCTACTTCGTCCCGAAGATGCGGTCGCCCGCGTCGCCGAGACCCGGAACGATGTAGGCGTTCTCGTTGAGCTTCTCGTCGAGCGAGGCGACGTAGAGGTCCACGTCCGGGTGGAGCTTCGAGAAGACCTCGACGCCCTCAGGAGCCGCGACGAGGGCCATGAAGCGGATGTTTTCGCCCGGCACGCCGCGCTTCTTGAGCACGTCCACGGCGTGCGCGCCCGAGTAGCCCGTCGCCACCATGGGGTCCACGACGATGAAGGTGCGGTTCTCGAGCTGCGCGGGCAGCTTCACGAGGTACTCGACCGGACGGTGGTTCTCGTCGCGGTAGAGGCCGATGTGGCCGACGCGCGCCGAGGGCATGAGGGCGAGCAGACCGTCGGACATGCCGAGGCCGGCGCGCAGCACCGGCACGATCACGCACTTCTTGCCAGAGAGCATCGGCGACCAGCAGTGGGCGACGGGGGTTTCGACCTCTTCGAGGGCGACGGGGAAGTCGCGCGTGAGCTCATAGCCCATGAGCATCGCGAGTTCGCTGAGGAGTTCACGGAAGTCGCGCGTGCTCGTGCGCTTGTCGCGCATCAGCGAGAGCTTGTGCTGAACGAGCGGGTGGTCGACGATGTGCAGGCGCGGAAAGCGGGGATCGGACTTCATGGAGGAACTCTTCTGTAGTGTTGACGAAAAGGGCGGACGGTCCGCCCTCCGAGTATTATAAAAAGACCGAATTTTCGGGGCCTCTGGACCCAACCCGCAAGGAGAACAAAGTGAAGCTGCGCACACTCGCCATGATGCTCATCCTCGTGCTGCTCGCCGTCTTCCTCATCATCAACTGGACGACGCTTTCGACGGTGACGACGGTGAACCTCGTCTTCGACGAGATCCAGGCGCCGCTCGGCATCATCGTCGTCGTTTCCTTCGCCGTCGTGATCGCCATCCTGATGCTCTACACGATCTGGCAGCAGGCGAGCGTCGTCGTGGAGATCCGTCAGGCGCACAAGGACGCCCGCATCGCGCGTCAGGCGGCCGACGACGCCGACAAGAGCCGCGTCGTCGAGCTCGGAAAGGACGTCCGCGCCCGCTTCGACCAGCTCGAGGCGCTCATCGTCGCGAAGAACGAGGAGATCGAGAAGCTCGTGCGAGAGCGCGCCGACGCGCAGGACCGCCAGTTCGCGATTCTGCGCGACCAGGTGAAGGAGGAGCAGGCGGCCGCCCAGAACGCGGTGAGCCAGCGCCTTCTCGACATCGACAAGAAGGTGTCGAACGTGCTGCCCGCCTCGGAGGGCGAGGTGAAGGACGAAAAGAAGAAGAAGGAGCTCTTCGGCGAACTCTTCGGTTGATTCCCTTCAGAGGACGCGCCTCCCGGATCCACCTGGGTCCGGGCGACGGACGGCCCCGCAGACGGCGCGCGCCACTGCGCGTCTCCTGCGGGGCTTTTTCGTGCTTGCAGCGGCCTTCAGCCCTCGGCCGCCGTGGTCACCTCCCGCAGGTCCGATTCGAGGGCAGCGCGTCGAAGAGTCTGCCGGCATCGCCCGTCGGGAAGGCGATGTGGAGCCCTTGGGCGGTCATGAGGCGCGCCTCGGCCCCCGCGGGCGCGGCGAGGTCGAGGAGATGCCCGCCCCAGCGGCGACCTTCGGCGTCCGGAGCGCTCAGGACGTGGAGGTGCCAGCCCGGCATGTTGACGCCTTCGAGGTGCGCCGGAAAGCGAAAGCCCACGACGTCGGCGAGCTCGAGCGGCATCTCCGTCACCTTCTGCATGAAGAGCGTCTCCTTCATCGGCTTCCAGGGGGGCGGCGCGGGCGCGAAGCTGCGGAAGACCGCGCGGACCTTCGCGGCGCGCAGATGGAGCGCGGTGATGCGGTTGCGGGCCTCCCGCACCTCGGGGAGGCCGTCGAGCGCGGCGCGCAGCTGCGCGAAGGACGCGAAGGCGCCGAGCTTGGCCGCCCGCTCGGGGGCGAACCTCACGGCGCACGCAAAGGGCGTGCCGGTCTCGTCGGGGACGGGAACGGCCTTGCCCGTGTGGGTGCCGTTCCAGGCGCTCCCGTCGAGCAGGATGAGCTCGCCGCCGAGTCCCGTGAAGGTGCCGATGCCGAGGTCGCCCTTGAGCTTGAGTTGGGCGACCGTCATCGCGGGCTCGAATTCGCCGAGCATCACGGCGTTGAGCGTGGAGAGTTGAAAGACGGATTGGAGCGGCATGGCTCCGCCTCCATGAAAAAGCGCCGCCCGCGGCCTCAGGGAAGGCCGGGACGGCGCGGTGGGTGGTGAACGTGCTTCGTCGAGGCGGGCGTCAGCCGGCGTGGTAGCCCGTCACCGTCTCGACCTCCTCGGCAGCGCCGAGGAAGACCGCCACGCGTTCGTGGATCTCATGCGGCACGATGTCGCGGATCGGCCCGTGGCCGTTCGTCGCGGCGCCGCCCGCGTTCTCGATGAGCATCGACATCGGGTTGGCTTCGTAGAGGAGGCGGAGCTTGCCGGCGCGCGCGGGATTGCGCGAGTCGCGCGGGTACATGAAGACGCCGCCGCGCATCAGGATGCGGTGCACTTCGGCGACCATCGCCGCGATCCAGCGCATGTTGTAGTTCTTCCCGCGCGGACCGTCCTTGCCCGCGAGGAGCTCGGCGATGTAGCGCTGCACGGGCTTCTCCCAGAAGCGCTCGTTGGACATGTTGATCGCAAACTCGGCGGCCTCGCGCGGCACCGTCACGTTCTCCTTCGTGAGGCGGAAGGTGCCCGTGACGTCGTCGAGCGTGAAGAGGAAGACGCCGCGGCCGAGCGTGAGGGCGAGGATCGTCTGCGGGCCGTACATGCAGTAGCCCGCGGCGACGAGCCTGCGGCCGGGCTGCAGGAACTGCGCGGCCTCGGGGACGCGCTTCGGGCGCTCGGCCGGAAGGATCGCGAAGATCGAGCCGATCGAGACGTTGATGTCGATGTTGCTCGAGCCGTCGAGCGGGTCGAAGCAGGCGAGGTAGGGGCCGAGCGGGAGCGCTTCGGGCACGGGAATCGGCTCGGGCACCTCCTCGCTTACCATGCCGCAGACGGCGCCCGTGCGGGCGACGGCCTCGACGAAGATGTCGTTCGAGATGATGTCGAGCTTCTTCTGCTCTTCGCCCTGGACGTTCTCGCTGCCGGCGAGGCCGAGCACGCCCGCGAGGGCGCCTTCACGGACCTTGGCGGAGATCTCCTTGCAGGCTTCGGAGATGCCCGTGAGGAGGCGGGAGAGAACCGGATCGGAGCCGGCGAGCGCTTCTTCGCGCGCGAGGAATTCTTGCAGTGAAAGAGGAGTCACGACGTTTTCCTTCTGTTCTGTCGTATGGTGGAGTCAAAGGGGATTGGCGAGCGCCTTCTCGATGATCTCGGCGACGTTGGGCGAGAGCTCGCTCTTCTTCGCCTCGACCGAGAGGAGCGCTTCGTGCATGCGGCGCGAGAGCGCGGGCGTGTAGCGGCGCCATTGGTCGAGCGCACGGGCCGCGCGGGCGGCCACCTGCGGATTGATGCGGTTGAGTTCGAGCACCATCTCGGCCCAGAAGGCGTAGCCCGAGCCGTCGGCAAGGTGGAATTCCGACGGGTTCTGCTGGAAGAAGGCGCAGAGGAGCGCGTACACGTTGTTCGGGTTCTTCATCGAGAAGAACGGGCAGCGCGTGAGCTCCTTCACGCGTTCGAGCACCGGGGGCTCGCCCGGGAACGAGGGCGAGGTCGCCTGGATCGTGAGCCACTTGTTGATGAGCAGCGGCTCGTTGTACCAGGCCTTGAGCGCCTCGACCTCCATGTCCTGCTTGGCGGGGGTCTGCGAGTTCGCCATCATCTGCAGTGCGGCGAGGCGGTCCGTGAGGTTCGTCGCTTCGTGGAACTGGTCCTTGATCATGATCGCGGCGCGCGGCGACCCGGCCGCATGGGCGTAGCCGAGCGCGAGGTTCCGGAGGGCGCGGCGGCCGGCCTTCTCGGGCGTGGGCTCGTACGGGCCCTCAACCACCATTTCGGCCGCCGTCTCGAGGAAGGCCGAGAGGTTCTTCTCGCCGAGCGCCTGACGCACGGCGACCCAGCCTGCATGGACGGCGTGCGGGTCGATGAGCGGATCCTCCTCGGCGACGAGCTTTTCGCCCGGCATCGCGAGGGCGACCGCCTTGAAGGCGGGCGAGAGGGTCGGGTTCTTGAGGATCTGCGCGGCCGCGCCGATCACGAGGGGCGAGACCTCCTCGGGTTGGCGCAGAAGCTTCGCGCGCGTCTGGGCGTGCACGGCGTCGATGAGGAGCCGGTTCATCGCGTTCCAGCGGTTGAAGGGATCTGGGTCGTTGGCGGCGAGGAAGGCCGTCTCCTCGTCGTTGAGCCCCGCGTCGAGGATCACCGGCGCGGCGAAGCCGCGGTTGAGCGAGAGGACGGGCTTCTCGGCGAGGCCCTCAAAGACGAAGGTCGTGCGCTCTTCGGTGAGCTCGAACATGCGGGTGCCCGGGAGCGGATCGTCGGCCTCGCCCGCGAGCCGCACGGGGAGCTCCTCGCCCGCGGCCGAAAGGAAGGCGACGGGGAAGGGAATCAGGAAGGGGCGCTTCACGGGCTGGCCCGGCGTCGCCGGGGTGGTCTGCTCGGCCGTGAGCGTGAGGCGGCCCGCGGCGGCGTCCCAGCTCGTGCGCACGGTGACGCGGGGCGTGCCCGACTGCGCGTACCAGTTGGCGAACTGCGAGAGGTCGCGTCCCGACGCCTCCTCCATCGCCTTGAGGAACGCCTCGCACGTGACGGCGTGCCCGTCGTTCACGGCGATGTAGCGGTCGAAGCCCTTGCGGAAGACCTCGCGCCCGAGGAGCGTCTGGAGCATGCGGATCACCTCCGCGCCCTTCTCGTAGACGGTCACCGTGTAGAAGTTGTTGATGTTCTGGTAGCTCTCGGGGCGGATCGGGTGCGACATGGGGCCGGCGTCCTCGACGAACTGCGCCGCGCGCAGGTACTCGACGTCGCGGATGCGCTTCACGGCGCGCGCGGAGGGTTCGCCCAGCATGTCGGCAGTGAACTCCTGGTCGCGGAAGACCGTGAGGCCCTCCTTGAGCGTGAGTTGGAACCAGTCGCGCAGCGTCACGCGGTCGCCCGTCCAGTTGTGGAAGTACTCGTGGCCGACCACGCCCTCGATGCGCTCATAGTCCGCGTCGGTCGCGACGGCGGGGTTGGCGAGCGCGCAGCGCGCATTGAAGATGTTGAGGCCCTTGTTCTCCATCGCGCCGAAGTTGAAGTCGTTCGTCGCGACGATCTTGAAGTCCTTGAGGTCGAGCTCGAGCCCCCAGCGCTCCTCGTCCCAGCGGATGGCGCGCTTGAGGCTCTCGAGCGTGTGCTCGGTCTTGTCGAGGTCCTGCGGATCCACCCAGACGGAGAGGTCCACCGTACGGCCGTCCTTGAGGTCGAACTTCGAGGCGCGCGAGACCAACCGCCCCGCCACGAGGGCGAAGAGGTAGCAGGGCTTCGGGAAGGGATCGACGTAGGTGACTTCACGCCGTCCGTCGTCGAGCATTCGTTCGGTCGTGAGGTTGCCGTTCGAGAGCATCACCGGATAGGTCTCGGTCGAACCGCGGATCACGGTCGTGTAGCGCGAGAGGACGTCGGGGCGGTCCGGGAAGAAGGTGATGCGGCGGAACCCCTGCGCCTCACACTGGCTCATGAGGTTCGCGCCCGAGGCGTAGATGCCCGAGAGTGCGGTGTTCGCCTTCGGGCTGAAGGTGCTGCGGATCTCGACCGACGCGGGGGCGGTGACGCCGGGGATCGTGAGGCCGTGCGCGTCGAGGGTGTATTCGCCCTCGTGCAGTTCGCGCCCGTCGAGTGCGACCGAGACGAGCTTCACGTCCTCGCCGTTCAGAAAGAGGGGCGCCGAGGGATCGGCGGACTCGGGGTTCGGACGGACTTCAAGCGTGCTCTTGACGAGCGTTTCGTCGGCGTCGAGGTCGAATTCGAGCCGGATCGTTTCAACAAGGTGCGACGGCGCGCGATAGTCGCCGCGGTGAATGGTCTTGCCCATGAATGTCAACACGGAAGTGAATGTTTCCGCGGCGCGGGCGTTCGACGGGGGAGGCTCCCCCGGGCGCCGCCCTGCCGCGGCGGGAATGCTGTTGATGCATTCTAAGGGCCCGGCGCGGGGACGAAAAAATGGCTCTTCAGGCATAGTTGTGGATAGCCATGAGGAAATACCGTATCAAATGTCCTGAGCGCTTCTTGCCATCTCTACCCTCTCGATGCTCAAGAGGAATCCTCAGGTTCGAGCAGACGAGCATCGACCATGTCGATGAGGTTCTTCACCTCACGGAAGCCGTAGGCCTTCCGAATGATGAGCTTGATCTTGTTGTTGGTCGCTTCG
>NZ_DAVZJY010000117.1:0-7643 GCF_052272535.1 Sutterella sp.
GTCGGAATCGTCCCCTTCCTTCCGGTCGGTCCGGGGGTGGGCTCTCCCGTGGGGGAGAGCCCGCCCTCATTCCTGCCGGTTACTTCGCGGCGGCGGCCTTCGCCTTCTCGGCGACCGCCTTCCTCAGGAGCGCGGCGGCGTCGGAAGCGGCCTTGGCGCTCTTGGCGAGCGAACGCGAGGCTTCATCGGGATTGTGGAAGTACGCGCCGTTCGCAGCCGTCCAGTACTCCCAGTTGATGTGGGCGGAGGCGTGGAGCTTGCGGGCTTCGTCGAGCGTCTTCTGATCGACGCCGTTGGCGATCGCGAGGTCGAAGGCGTCGAACATGTCGTTCATGCGCGATTCAGCTTCGCGGACCTTGCCATCGAAGTGGCCCTTCATTGCGTCGATCACCTTGTTCATCTGCGCTTCGGTCTTGTCCTTGTGGCAGGTAAGGCACGTTTCCTGCATGTAGTGGCGCGGCGAAGTGGCCCAGTGGAGCGTGTAGGTCTTGCCCGTCTTCTCGTCCTTCACCTTCGGCATGTGGCAGGTCGCGCAGTCCGCGCCGATCTTGTCGTGCACGGAGCCGAAGTACGTTTCCGTATCCGGGTGCTGCATCTTCACGAGGCCGGCGCCCGTCACGTTGTGCTTGAAGTCGCGGAACGGAACCTTCTCGTAGTACTCCTCGATCTGGTCGGCGTTGACGAACGGGAAGAGGTTCGTCCAGCGGTTGTCGAAGCCCACCTTCTCACCCGTCTTGGCGTTGAAGCCCGGGTTGCAGACGTACTCGACGTGGCACTGAGCGCACATCAGGTTGGCGTCGGGCTTGGCGAGGTAGCCCACCTTGCGGGTGAAGCCGCGCACGCCGAAGTCCTGCACGTCCACCTTGGTCTTGTGGGCGGCGACGGAATTCCAGACGCTCGGCACGTCCTTGTTGTCACGCGTGACGGCGTCGATCAGACCGTCGCGGACGATGCGCGGCTGCGCGGTGTGCGGATCGTGGCAGAAGTTGCAGTTGAGCGCGTGGTTCACCTTGCGCACGACCTCGACCGGGTTCGAGGCGCGGTTGAAGGTCGCGCCCTCGACCTTGTCGCCCATGTAGGCCCAGTCGAGCATCAGGTCGGTGGACTTGCAGCTCCAGCAGACGGCGTTGCCCGCGGCGGCGGTGCCGGGCTTGTGCGCCTTCTGGGTGTTGTTGTCCGGATAGTTGTCCTTGAGGACGTCCCAGGCCTTGTAGGACTTCCCGCCCTCAAGACCCGCGTAGAGCCAGCCGTCCTTCGGCTCAAAGCGGCCGCCGAACGCGCGGTCGACGATGAACTGGTCGATCACCATCCAGGTGTGGGCGCGCGGCAGATCGTGCTCCTTCGTGAAGCCGTGCGCCCCGAGCGCACGATCAAAGAACGGGTCGGGCGCCGGGCCGTTGGCGGCCTTCTTCGACTGGCGCGCCGAACGGCCGTCGTCCTTGAAGAGCGACTGGTACTGGAGCGTGTGGCATGCGCCGCAGTTGGCCGGATCCATGTTGACGGTCGGACGGGCCGTGGGCTTCTTCAGGTGCTCGTCAAGCCCGGTGTGGCAGGACGTGCAGGCGACGGCCTTGTGCTGGCTGCCGGTGTGGCTCTTCGTGATGTTCGAGTGGCAGGTCGTGCAGCTCGAGAGGTCGGCCGCGTTGGCGGCGCCGACGAGTCCAAGGGAGAAAAGTGCGGCGGCGACGGCCGTCAGACAATGGCGCGTGGTCATGGTGGGGGTCTCCTTTCGGATGGGCTCTCCCTGCGTCTTCGCAGGCGGGGCGCGGGAGAGTTCGTAGCTAAGTGTTTCTTTATGCGTCAAATTTTATTTTTGCTTAAGCCTCACTTAAAGACCCACGACGGGAGGTCCCGGAGAGGGGTTGAGAGACGTTCTCAACTCCCCTCTCCCTTAGAAAACCGAGCGGTTCGGAGCAGCTCTCGAAGGTTTGATATTCCTTAAGGGTTAATTTCAACCCCCACCCTTCGTAGAAACCCGGCCCCCCAGCTGATCCGTGAGGGGGAGGCGGGCGAATCGGTGCGCCCGATGCGCCGACGCCCGCGCCGGGCGGAGTGCTCGGGCGGGCGTCGGATGGGATGGATTCGGGCGGGATCGGGCGCTTGAGCGCCGCTCTCCCGCCGCCGGAGACGAATTCGGCGTCAGGCGTCGAACTTGCCTCGCGGCCAGGCGAGAATGCCGCGGGTCGAGGGGAGGATCGCCGGGTCGAACTCGGGCTCCTTCACGCCGGCGCGCTTCTGCGCGAAGTAGTCCTTCTGCACGATGAAGGCGATGTTGCCGAGCAGGAGGATCGCACCGAGGTTGAGCATCGCCATGAGCGCCATGAAGAGGTCGGCGAGGCTCCAGACGAGCGAGAGGCTCGCCACGGCCCCGAAGAGCACCATCACCACCACGCAGAGGCGGTAGATCTTGTTGGCGATGGGCTTGCGGCTGATGAAGTCCATGTTGACTTCACCGTAGAAGTAGTTGCCGATGATCGAACTGAAGGCAAAGAAGAGGACGATCACCGTCATGAAGATGTTCGTCCACTCGCCGAGCTGCCCCGCGAGCGCATGCTGCGCGAGTTCGATCCCGGTGATCCCCGCCGTCTGCCAGTCGGGCGAGAGGAGCACGATCATCGCCGAGGACATGCAGACCATGAGGGTGTCGACGAAGACGCCCAAAGCCTGCACGAGGCCCTGCTTGGCCGGGTGCGTCGCATCAGCCGTGGCCGCGGCGTTGGGCACCGAACCCATGCCCGCCTCGTTCGAGAAGAGGCCGCGCTTCACGCCCGTCATCACCGCGACGCCCACGCCGGCGCCCATCGCCGCGTCGAGCCCGAAGGCGCTCTTCACGATGAGGGTGAGGACGGCCGGAATGGCGGAGATGTTCATGAAGGTCACGATGCCGGCGACGAGAAGATAGGCGCCGGCCATCAGCGGGACGAGCCAGCCCACGACGCGCGCGATGCGCGTGAGCCCCCCGAAGATCACGAGCCATGTGAGGACCGCAACCACCACGCCCGTGATCATCGGATTCACGTCGAGGGAGGCCTTGAGCGAGAGCGCGATGGTGTTAGCCTGCACGGAGTTGAAGATGAGGCCGTAGGTGACGGCGATCAGCACCGCGAAGACGGTGGCGAAGAAGGGCGAGCCCAGGGCGTTGCCGATGTAGTAGGCGGGGCCGCCGACGAAGCCGCCGTGGCGACGCGGGGCCTTGTAGACCTGCGCGAGCGTCGATTCGACGAAGCCCGTGGCGGCGCCGAGGATCGCGATCACCCACATCCAGAAGACCGCGCCCGGACCGCCCACCGTCACGGCGAGCGCGATGCCAGCGATGTTGCCGACGCCCACGCGCGAGGCCGTGGAGACGCAGAAGGCCTGGAAGGTGGAGATGTGCCCCTTTTCGGGCTTGTTCGAGGCCCCTTCGCCGATCAGGCGAAACATTTCGCCGAGGTGGCGCAGCTGCACCAATCCCGTGCGGAGCGTGAACCAGATGCCGCAACCCACGAGCAGGATGATGAGGACGTAGGACCAGAGGACGTCGTTTATCGCCGAGACGATGCTGTCAAGAAATGCCAATTGCGTGCTTCTCCCGTTTTTTTTGGTTGATTCCAGGCCTTGCCGCCTAAGGGAAAGCCCGGAATTGTAACAAAAACGATCGGTGCACCGCTCTGGTGCGGGGAGTTGGATTTCTTCTTCCGCTGCGGGCGAAGGACGGTCCAGGGCCTCCCGGAAGGCTGCAGCTCCGGGAGGCGGGGGCATCATCAGTCCATCTTCTTCGCGTTCTTGAAGAAGACCTTCTCCTGAACGCTGCGGGTCGCAACCGAATAGAGCTCGTTGTGGAGCTTCTCCGTCACAACCTGTGCGTCGCGGATCACCTTGAGGTTGAAGTCCTGAAGCATCTTGTCGGCCTTCTTCGCGTCGGTCTTCACGACCTTCAGGTAGTCGGCTTCAAAAGCCTCCATGCGCTTCGTCACGTCGGCTTCATACGCCGCGTAGCGCTCGCGGACGATCGGCGCAAGCGTCGGGTAGTCCATCATCGCGAGCGTCTGCACCTTTCTGAACTTCCAGTACGCCGAGTCGCTGTCGGCCTGGTCCGTACCGATCGAGAAGTCCTTCGGGAAGGCCTTGAGGCCCTGATAGAACGGGATGTAGACGCCGAGGTCCGCCATGCCCATCGAGATGAAGTTCACATGACCGATCGCTTCGGGAAGGTCGGGACGCACCTGCATCACGTGCGTGCACTGCGTGCGGAAGACCGAGATCGGACGGAAGGGCTCGTCGCCGCGCAGCCCCTTCGAATACGGATCGTGCTGCGCGAGGTCGCCGTCCTGATAGTGGTCGCGCATGAGCGTCATCAGACGCTCGGGACTCACCTTTTCTGCGGGCTTGGCGAAGACCGGGAAGCTGCGGCCCTCCTGAGGCTTCAGCTGCAGCTCGGGCGAGAGGAGCTTCTGGATGCGGTAGACGCGCGGGTCGTTGTAGGTGCGGTCGCGCGAGTCGTCGCGGCAGAAGGCCTTGCTGAAGTTGAAGTCGCCGTCCTTCTTGGGATCGTAGAGGCCGTTCTTCTGCGCGAACTCGATCATGCCCTTGCTCGACATGTAGTTGGGGTCGCCCGCCTTGAAGGTCTGCAGCCGTCCCTGATTCGCCGAGGCGAAGTAGACGTCCTTGGGAAGCTTGACCGCCATCCAGTGATGCCCCGTGCCGGTCTCGAGATACCAGAGCTCCTTGTTGTCCACGAAGGCGATGCCCATGCCGGCGCCCGCACCGATCTGCTCGATGATGCGGCCGACAAGCTCGACGCCTTCCTTCGCGCTCTTGATGCGCGGGAGCACCACGTCGATCACGGCTTCCTCAAGGAAGCCCGACTCCTCGTTGTACGGGTCGAACTTGAGCGCATGGTCGCTTGCATAGATCGACTCCGTCGCGGACATGCCCACGCCCGCGCTGTTGAAGCCCGTCGCCCCGTTGAGCTCCGTATCGAAGTCCGCGACCTTCGTGTAGCTCAGGCCGTTCTCAGGGAGCGGATATTCAAATGCGTTCGAACCCCCGTGATCCTTCGCCCGGAACATGCCCTTCACGCCCTTCGTCGCGGGCATGTTCATCATGTGTTCGGCGTAGAAGGCGCGGTAGTCCACGCTGCGGGCGACGAGATACGAACCATCGTCGGTCGCTTCCGACCCCACGAGGATCGTCGTGCAGGCAAGAGCCGCACTGGAAAGCGCGGCGGACAGAACCGCGGCGAAGAGCGTCTTTTTCAGGGACTTGAACTTCATTCTTTTTTATCTCCATTGGCGTAGCCTAGGCACTTTGTCTTAGGCGCCTTCGAAGCTTAATGGAGGAGCTCCCGCCGCTTCCCTGAGGAGTTTCCCGACGAAAAGCGCGGGAGGAGCGGAGAGGTGCGGTTCCAGAGCGCAAGCTCCCTGCGCCCAAACCCCTGAAGCGCCGAAGGGCGCCGGGAGTTCTTCCTCCCGGCGTCCTTCTTCCGCATGAACGTTCGGCGTCCGCCTCCGGGGCGGCCCCCGTCAGTGCGCCTCGCCCCAGTTCTTCCCGACGCCCACCTCGGCGATCAGGGGAACGGAGAGCGTCGCCGCGCCGGCCATGAGTTCGGGGAGCTTCGTCTTCACGCGCTCCATCTCCTCAGGGGGCGTCTCGACCACGAGTTCGTCGTGGACCTGAAGGAGCAGCCGGGACTCAAGGCCTTCACCGCGCAGCCACGCGTCCACGGCGATCATCGCGCGCTTGATGATGTCGGCGGCCGTGCCCTGCATCGGCGCGTTGATCGCGGCGCGCTCGGCGGCGGCGCGCACCATCGGGCGCGAGGCGCGGATGTCGGGCACCCAGAGGCGCCGCCCGAAGGCGGTCTCGACGTAGCCCTGCTCGGCCGCAAGCGCCCGGGTCTTCTCCATGTAGCGCTTCACGCCGGGGAAGCGGTGGAAGTACTGGTCCACGTAGTTCTGCGCGACCTTGCGGTCGAGCCCCATCTGCTGCGCAAGACCGAAGGCGCTCATGCCGTAGATGAGGCCGAAGTTGATCACCTTCGCCATGCGGCGCTCGTTGGGCGTCACCTGGTCGAGGGGCACGTTGAAGACCTCGGAGGCGGTGGAGCGGTGGATGTCCTCGCCGCGCGCGAAGGCCGAAAGGAGCCCCTCGTCCTGCGAGAGGTGGGCCATGATGCGCAGCTCCACCTGCGAGTAGTCCGCGTCCACGATCGACCAGCCGGTTCGCGGCACGAAGGCCTCGCGGATGCGCCGCCCCTCAGGCGTGCGGGTCGGGATGTTCTGCAGGTTCGGGTCCGAGCTCGCAAGGCGTCCAGTGACGGCCACCGCCTGCCCGAAAGTCGTGTGGATGCGCCCGTCGCGGTCCACCATCGTCGGGAGCTTGTCAAGGTAGGTGCTCCGCAGCTTCGTCAGGCGCCGGTGCTCGAGGATGAGTTTCGGGAGCGGATAGTCGAGGGCGAGCTCGGTGAGGACCTCCTCGTCGGTCGAGGGCGACCCCGAGGCGGTCTTCTTCACGACGGGAATCCCCTGCTCGACGAAGAGGATCTGCGCGAGCTGCTTCGGGGACGAGAGATTGAAGGGGTGCCCGGCGGCCTTCTCAGCGTCGGCGGCGAGCTGCTCGATCTGGGCGCCCAACTCCGTCGACTCGGTCTTGAGGAGCGCGGCATCGAGGCTGATCCCCGTGTTCTCCATGCGGAAGAGGACCGGGAGGAGCGGCCGCTCGATCTCTTCGTAGACGGATTCGAGGCGCCCTTCACAGGCGAGCCGCGCGTGGAGCACCGAGCCGGCGGCGCGGATTGCGGCCGCCTCTTCGGCGAGGAGCGCCGCGGTAGCGGCGGGCTCCACCTCGCGCCAGGAGCTGCGCTTGGCGCCCTTGCCCAACACCTCGTCGCGGCTCGGCAGGCGGCGCTTCAAGAGGCGCGCGGCGATCTGCGCGAGCTCGTGCCCCAAATGGGCTTCGAGCGTGTAGTCCATGAGCATCACGTCGTCCACGCGCCCGCCCACCGTCACCTTCTGGGCGAGAAGGGCGTGCAGCGCCGACTTCCCGTCGTGGAAGATCTTGGGCACGTCGGACTCGAACCAGGGGCGGAGCGTCTCGAGGATCTTCGCGACGGATAGCGCCGCGGAGGACTGCGCGACGAAGACGTCCTTCGGGGTGAGCGCGAAGCCGAAGCCCCCGAGGTCGGCGTGACGCGCCGCACCGTCGTAGAGAAGCGCGATGCCGACGGGTTCGCTGCGCTCGGCGTTGAGCTCCGTGAGGAGCGCCGCAAGACCTTCGGCGTCCTCGATTTCGGTGAAGGGCGTCTCGTCGGGGTTCGCCCAGGCTTCGTCGAACTTCTCCGCCTCGCGGGGCAGCTCGGGTGCGGGCGCAGCCGGGCGCTTCACCGCGGCCGGGACCTTGGCGTTGGTCTTGAGGGCGCCGGCTTCGGGCGCGGCGGTCTTGCCCGCGAGCGGCGCCTCGGCGCGCGCGAGCGACCCGCGGGAGATCTCCCAGCGGGCGCTGAAGGCGGAGAGCGCCGCTTCGTCGGCCGCGCGGAACTGCAGGTCGGCGACGGACGCCACGCCCGGAAGCGCGGCGTCGCACTTCACGGTGACGAGTGCCTTCGCTTCGTCGAGGAAGGGGAGCCCCGCGCGGAGGTTTTCGCCGATCTTCCCCTTCATCGT
>NZ_DAVZJY010000118.1:0-7592 GCF_052272535.1 Sutterella sp.
CCGCGTGGCCCTGACGCGCGACCTCGAGGAGCGCGACCGGCGCGACCGCGAGCGCGTCGCCGCCCCGCTCAAACCCGCCGCGGACGCCCGTGAACTCGACACCTCCGACATGGGCATTGAGGAGGTCGTCAAAAAAGTGCTCGACTGGTGGCGACTCGCGCGCTAAGTTGCTGTAACATACACATTTCTTCGGCGGCGGCCCGAATGGGTGGCCGCCGAATTTTCTTCAACTCCGCCCGCCTCCGGCCGTTTTTTCATCCGGCCCGAGCCCGCGGGCGTGCTTAATCCTTTGTTTCCAACAATGTCCAACGAAACCAACAAGCCCGAATCCTTCGCCGAGCTCTTTGAGCAGAGCCTCGCCAGCCAGGAAATGCGTCAGGGTGAAGTCATCACCGCTGAAGTCGTCCGCGTCGACTACAACTTCGTCGTCGTGAACGCCGGCCTGAAGAGCGAAGCCTACGTGCCTATCGATGAGTTCAAGGATGATCACGGCGAAGTGACCGTCAAGCCGGGCGACTTCGTCTCCGTCGCCATCGAGTCCGTCGAAAACGGCTACGGCGACACGATCCTTTCGCGCGACAAGGCCAAGCGCCTCGCCGCCTGGATGAACCTCGAGCAGGCGCTCGAATCCGGCGAACTCGTCACCGGCACCGTCACGGGCAAGGTCAAGGGCGGCCTCACCGTCATGACCAACGGCATCCGCGCCTTCCTCCCGGGCTCGCTCGTCGACACCCGTCCGGTCAAGGACACGACGCCGTACGAAGGCAAGACCTTCGAGTTCAAGGTCATCAAGCTTGACCGCAAGCGCAACAACGTGGTCGTCTCGCGCCGCGCCGTCGTCGAAGCCAACATGGGCGAAGAACGCGCGAAGCTCCTCGAGACGCTCCAGGAAGGCGCCATCGTCAAGGGCATCGTCAAGAACATCACCGACTACGGTGCGTTCGTTGATCTCGGCGGCATCGACGGCCTGCTGCACATCACCGACCTCGCCTGGCGCCGCGTCCGCCACCCGAGCGAAGTCGTTCAGGTCGGCCAGGAAATCACCGCCAAGGTCCTCAAGTTCGACAAGGAAAAGAGCCGCGTCTCCCTCGGCCTCAAGCAGCTCGGCGAAGATCCGTGGATCGGCATCGCCCGCCGCTACCCGAAAGGCACCCGCCTCTTCGGCAAGGTCACGAACATCACCGACTACGGTGCGTTCGTTGAAGTCGAGGCCGGCATCGAAGGCCTCGTGCACGTCTCCGAAATGGATTGGACGAACAAGAACGTCGATCCGCGCAAGGTCGTGCAGCTCGGCGATGAAGTCGAAGTTATGGTTCTCGACATCGACGAAGACCGCCGCCGCATCAGCCTCGGCATGAAGCAGTGCAAGCCGAATCCCTGGAACGAATTCGCCCAGTCCCACAAGAAGGGCGACCGCGTTCAGGGCCAGATCAAGTCGATCACCGACTTCGGCGTGTTCATTGGCCTGCCGGGTGGCATCGATGGCCTCGTGCACCTCTCCGACCTCTCCTGGAACGAGTCCGGTGAGGAAGCTGTCCGCCAGTACAAGAAGGGCGACGAAGTCGAAGCCATGGTCCTCGCCATCGACACCGACCGCGAGCGCATCAGCCTCGGCATCAAGCAGCTCGGCGGCGATCCGTTCGGCACGTTCGCCTCGACCCATGAGAAGGGCGCCGTCGTCAAGGGCACCGTCAAGTCGGTTGACGCCAAGGGCGCCGTGATCGACCTCGGCAACGACGTCGAAGGCTATCTCCGCGCCTCCGAGATCTCCACGGACCGCGTTGAAGACGCCTCCACCGTCCTCTCCGTCGGCCAGGAAGTCGAAGCGGCCGTGATCAGCCTCGACCGCAAGAACCGCAGCATCCAGCTCTCCATCAAGGCGAAGGACGCTGCCGAGGCCCGCGTTGCGCTTGACCGCGTCAACGCCGACGCTGGTTCCTCCACCGGCACGACGAACCTCGGTGCTCTGCTCAAGGCCAAGCTCGAGCAGAAGTAATCAGAGTCAGAGGAGGCAACCATGGGTAATTCCATGACCAAATCCGAACTGCTCTCTGAGCTCTACGGGCGCCTTCCGACGTTCCGTGAGCGCGACTGCATGGACGCGGCGGCCGTGATCATCGACACGATGAGCCGGACGCTCGTGGAAGGCAGCCGCATCGAGATTCGCGGATTCGGCTCCTTCGGACTGAAATACCGTCCGGAACGCGTCGGCCGCAATCCTCAGGATGGTTCGGCTGTTGCTGTCCGCGCCCGCTTCACGGTGTTCTTCAAGGCCGGCAAGGGCCTTCGGGAACGCGTGGACGCGAGCCGGGATTCTGACGTCTGACCACAAGCTCACCCGTCGCCCGCCTGCAAAGGCGGATGACGGCGAAGAGCGATGAGGACCGCTTCTCCCTCACGGGGTTGCGGTCCTTTTTCTTTTCCAAAATTCAACGGGATCGGAGGATGCCAAAACTTCTCCGCCGCCAGTGTTGCAGATCACCAACAGGCGAGCAAAAAATTAGCCCGTTGATAAACAAGAAGAATTCTTATTAAGGCGCTTTTTGCTCTGATGCGGCGCGTTTCCATCCATATCATGAACCTCGGTTCTACGGATCCGGCGTGCTTGTGCAAGAGGCGCGCCGTGCACCGCTGAATGCATATGGGGCGTTCGCCGAAAGGGGCGCCGCTTTGCCCCGTTCGTCCGCGGCACACAAGGTGCCCGCTCCGGACGGGACTTCACAAAAATGGGATTTCTGAAAATGAAGAAGACTCTCGCTGCGCTCGCCGTTCTCGGCGCGTTTGCCGGCTCCGCCGCTGCTGCTGATGTGACGCTTTACGGCGTTGTCGACCAGGCGCTCAATTACACCTACACCGACGTGACGGGCTTTAACGGCGCCAAGAAGGTTGATGGTCAGAACACCTTCGAAATGGGTTCCGGCATCAACGCCGGCTCCCGCTTCGGCCTGAAGGGCGTTGAAGACCTCGGCAACGGCTACAAGGTCGGCTTCAAGCTCGAAAACGCCGTCAGCACTGACGACGGCACGCTTGGCCAGGGTGGCCGCCTCTTCGGCCGCGAAGCGGCCCTGACGGTCTACGGTCCCTTCGGTGAACTCGCCTTCGGCCGCATGGGCGGCATCGCGTCGGCTGCCGGTACGTACGATCTCCTCGGCTACGTCGATGCCTTCGACGGCGGCGACAACGCTGTCTATGGCTTTGCTTCCAGCTCGCGCTGCGACAACATGGTGACCTACGCCTCGCCGCGCCTCGCCGGACTGCAGCTCGTCGCCCAGTACAGCTTCAAGACGGACACCACGGTTGAAAAGCCGGAAGGTCAGATCGAAGGTCACTCCACCGCCGAGCGCTACGCCTCCGTCGGCCTGTCGGGTGAATACGGCCCCGCTCAGTTCGCTGTCGGCTACGAACTCACGAAGTACTCCACGCTCGAGCGCAAGTCCAACTACGAGCCGGATGATGGCCAGCTCGTCTTCGTCGGCGGCAACTACGACTTCGGCGTTGCCAAGCTCTTCGCGGAAGCCCAGTACTTTGCCGGCCAGAAGGACGTCTTTGGGATTGATGATTTCAAGACGGCCGTTAGTAATTACGGCCTGACGACCGAGAAGAATTGGAAGGGCTACGGCCTCCACCTCGGCACGATCGTTCCGGTTGCCGAGGGTGAACTCACGGTCGGCGCCTACTACGTTGATGCCAAGGCCGAGGATCTCTACGACGATACTAACGCCAAGGCTGCGGATTATGATGCCGACTACTACGGCCTCGCCGCCCGTTACACCTATCCGCTCAGCCAGCGCACGACGGTTTACGTCGGCGGCGGCTATGCGGAAGCCACGGTTGACAGCAATAAGGCTGGCAATGAAGACGCTAAGGCTAAGATCGGCAACGTCTACCTCGGCCTCACCCACACGTTCTAATCGCCTCTTCTCCTGAAGTCCCGACGCCCGTGCAGGCTGAACGGGCTTCAAGCTGAATGAGCGCGTCCCGGGGTCTCCGGATCCCGCAGACGCAAGAACGAAGAACGGCGCACCTCCTCAATGGGAAGTGCGCCGTTTGCATTTTCGGCTACTGCGGCGAACTCCGCGCCTGAAGCGAAAAGAGAAGCGCTTCGCCCCGCAGGGCGATAAAATCAAGCTCTTTTGCCGGGAGCGTCCTCTGAAGGGCGTCCGAGTTGTCCGGCCGGCACCAACACACCTGCGCACCGCCATGGAATTCGACTACTGGTATCTGATCTTCGTTCCGATCCTGTTCTTCGCCGGCTGGTGGTGCCGGGGGTTCGACCAGAAGCAGCGCGGTGAGACGGCGAAGGTCCCCGAGGTCTGCTCGCGCGGTCTGGCGCTCCTCCTTGACGGTTCGCCCGACAAGGCGATCGACGCCTTCATCGAGGTGGTGCGCCTCGACCCGGAATTGACCGAACTCGAGCGCGTGCTCGGCAACCTGCTGCGGAGCCGCGGCGAATTCGAGCGCGCCGTGCGTCTGCACCGCCACCTCTACAACCGCGCCGACCTCCCCGACGAGGAGCGGGCGCTCGCGCTCAAGGAGCTCGCCAAGGACTTTCTCTGCGCGGGCTTCTTCGACCGCGCGGAGGCGGCGTACAGGAAGCTCTCGGGCGTTCCGTCGGAGCACCTCCACGCGCTCCGCGAGCTCCTCAAGATCTACGTCACCGAACACGAATGGGCGGCCGCCACCGAGACGGCGCGCCTCCTTGAAACCCAGGCGGGCGAAAACCACGCCGAGGAGATCGCGCACTTCTACTGCGAGCGCATCGACACGGCGCTCCGGCAGAAGAAGCTCGAAGATGCCCGCATGCTCGTTGAGCCGCTCCTGCGCTATAAGGACGCGACGCCCCGCGTGCCCATGACGATCGCGCGCGTCGCCGCGGCCGAAGGGGCCGTCCCCGAGGCGATCCGCTGGTGGAAGGAGGTGGTCGAGAAGACCCCGGACTACGCGCCCCTCGTGATCGGCCACCTCGCCGACGCCATGGCGGCCTCCGGCAACCAGTCGGGCGCCCTCGCGCTCCTCCTCGAACTCACCGAGAAGCTCGGCACGGCCGACGTGCTCGAGGCGACCCTCACCCGCATCGCCGCCTGGCAGGGGTATTCCGCGGCCGAGAAGATCGCGAAGAAGCTCCTCGAGGAGCACCCGAGCGTCGCCGCCTTCAACTGCCTCATGCAGATGCGCCTCAAGAGCAACCCGGACGATGAGATGACGAAGCTCCTCGCGGGTCTTCTCGAGCAGAACGCGCGGCGTTGGTCGCGCTACCAGTGCCGCCAGTGCGGCTTCCTCGCGTCGTCCTTCTCCTGGCACTGCCTCGGGTGCGGCGCCTGGGACAGCTTTTCGCCGCGGCGCATCGAGGACCGTCGGCGCACCGGCGGCTGATGCCGGCGCAAAGCCGCAGGCAGACGGACGAACGGGCGGATATCCCTGAGGATTCCGCCCTTTTTGTTACAAGTCGGCGCTTGACGCGAAGGGGCGCAGCCCCCATGTAACCGTAGAATTCTCCAAGACGCACGAGAGGAAGAGAAAAAGTCCGCCGGACCCCCGCTCCGTGCGTGCGGCGCCGCGCTCCAAGAACGTCAAGAAGCGGCGGCCGCGAACTCACAAGCAATGCCTCAAAAGGGAAAGGAATAGGGAAGCCATGTTCAAACGCATCGGCCTGCTGATACTTGCAAACTTCGCCATCTTCATCATGCTCTCGGTGATCCTCAACGTGATCTCCATGGTGACGGGCATCAACTTCGGCACGATGAGCGGGAAGTCGCTCAACTTGGGCGCGCTCTTCGTCTTTGCGATGGTGGTGGGCTTCTCGGGCTCGATCATCTCGCTCCTGATGTCGAAGACGATGGCGAAGATGTCGATGGGCCTCACGATGGTCGACGTCGACCATCCCCGCGACGCGGTCGAGAGCTACCTCGTGAGCGTGATCCGTAGCGAGTCCGAGAAGGCCGGGATCCCGATGCCGGAGGTCGCGATCTACGATGGCGAGCCGAACGCCTTCGCGACGGGGCCCTCGAAGTCGAGCTCGTTGGTCGCCGTCTCGACGGGGCTTTTGAACCTCATGAACCGGGATGAGGTCGAGGCCGTCCTCGCCCACGAAATCTCGCACGTGAAGAACGGCGACATGGTGACGATGACGCTTCTGCAGGGTGTGATGAACACCTTCGTGGTCTTCGCCTCGCGCGTGATCGGCTGGGTGGTCGACCGCCAGATCCTGCGCAACGAAGACGACGCCCCGGGCGTCGGCTACTACGCCACCTCGTTCGTGCTCGACATCTGCCTCGGGTTCCTCGCCTCGATGGTGGTCGCCGCCTTCAGCCGCTACCGTGAATACCACGCCGACGCGGGCGCCGCGAACATCATGGGCACCACCACGCCGATGATCAACGCGCTGGCGCGCCTCGGGGGCGTCGCCCCCAACGAGCTCCCGGGCTCCGTCAAGGGCTTCGGCATCTCGGGTGGCATCGGCAGCCTCTTCGCGAGCCACCCCTCGATCGAAGACCGCATCAAGGCGCTGCGCGAGCACCGCTACACGGCGAACTGATCCGCACGCATCACCCTGAAGGCCGGCTCCGCTCCAGAGGAGCCGGACTTCAAGGGACAAAGCAAAAGGCCTCCGGAAGCGCATTCCCGCTCTTCCGGAGGCCTTTTGCTTGGCTGAGGGCGGCCGCGGTCAGTAGCTCACGGTGCACTCGAGCCCGGCGGCGCGCACGCGCGCGGCGATGCCGTCCAACTCCTCGTGAGTAGCCTTCGCGAGCGACTTGTCGGGCGTCTCGCGGTCGATCGTGTAGATCGTCACGAGCTCGGGGTTGATCGCCTTCACGGTCTGGAGCCACGGCGTCACGTAGCGCTCGGCCGTGTTGTCCACCGACTCGCCCTTCCAGGTGCCCTTGAGGAACATCGTCTGGATCATGCATTTTCCGCGGAAGGCCTTCATCTGCTCGATGAGGCGGGGGAGGTCGTAGCGTCCCTGTGGGCGGTCGACGCGCCGGATGTAGTCCGCGTCCACCGTGTCGAGCTTGAGGAGGGGATTGTCCACACGCAGGAGCGCCGCGAAGACCTCGGGCTTGAGGATGTGGTGCGCGTTCGTGAGGACGCTGATCTTGGCGGCCGGAGCAAAGCGGTTGCGCAGCACGACGACGTCGTCCACGATCTGCGCGAACTCCGGGTGCCCCGTTGGCTCGCCGTTGCCCGCGAAGGTGATCGCGTCGGGCTTCACGCCCTTGGCGGCCATCTCGACGAGCTTTGTTTCAAGCGCCGCGCGCACGGCGGCGCGTTGCGGGAGCTTGGTGTGCGGGCGGTGCGACATGTTGAGGCCGCACTCGCAGTAGATGCAGTCGAAGGAGCAGACCTTGCCGTCGGCGGGAAGTAGGTTGATGCCGAGCGAGACGCCGAGGCGCCGGGAGTGCACGGGCCCGAAGACCGGACTCGGAAAGAGGATCGTGGACATGGTTCTGCAGCCGCGGGGTCGGGCGGCGCTTTTTTTTGGGGGGAATGGACGGTCAAGTTAGCACAGCCCGGGGAGACCGGAAGCGCGGGGCGGCCCCCGCTTTGAAACAAAAACGGGCGGCCTGCGGATCGTTCAGGCCGCCCGTCGAGCG
>NZ_DAVZJY010000119.1:0-7568 GCF_052272535.1 Sutterella sp.
CGCCGGGAACCTCCCGCGCTGCCGGCGCGCGACTTGGGTCGCGATGGGACTCAACTTCATCGCCACCGTCGCGATGGTGGGCGTGGTAATGGCCTGCGCCCGAGAGCTTCTCGGGCTCTTCACGACGAGCACGGCCGTGATGGAGATCGCGCTCATCCGCATCCTCTGGGTGGTGCTCGCCGAGCCGGTGAGCGTCATCATGGAGACGGTCTCGGGCGCGATGCGCGGCTACGGCTACTCGATGCCGCCCGCCATGACGACGCTCATCTGCATCTGCTCGATCCGCCTCATCTGGGTCTACACGGTCTTTGCCGCCGACCCGACGTACCAGACGCTCATCATCGTCTACCCGGTGAGCTGGGTGGTGACGACGGTCGCGCTCGCGGCGCTCTACTTCAGGCACCAGAAGACGCTCGTGGCGGGCAGGGCGGTCGCTTGACATCCTCTGTTTTGAACGCTGCTCAAAATGCGCGTCCACAAGTCGTTGATCGTAGCGGGACGTTCGAAGACGGCCTCAAAGCACTGGCGCTGCAGGAAACCGACGAAACTTCGTTTTTCGCCGGATTATCTCATTATTCAACATAACGACCATTATGTTGAGTAATATTTGAGGCTCAGAGAGTGGTTTTTCGCCTCGCGTCACGTCTTCAATGACCGGTTCCCATTGTGCCGAAGTCCGGCACATAGATGCCTTGGATCGCCCAAGCTTGATCCTGCGACCTCCTCGAGGAGCCGGCGATTTCGCAACCTCGCCGGGTCACACTTCTTCAAATTACTGCCGACGCTAGGGAGGACGGACGCCGAGGCTCGGGATCCACGGGAGGCGCGTCTCCGCAGCGTCGCCTCTGGACAACGCATCCAGACGCTTCGCGACGCCCGAGGAAAGCCCTTCAAGGCAGAATCCGGCAATTGTTTGAAGTGATTGCGCTACCGCCCGGCCCGCCCGGTCTTTTAGAGTTTTTCACAACATCGACCCGCAGTGCCCATGGCCACGGCAGGCGGGCGAAGCATTCGAACGACCCAGCGCCGCGCCATGCTCCGCCCTCCCCGTCCATCCGCGCTGTACTCTTGAGAGAGACCGAACCATGCAGCTCATTGAAAACCAGGAATTCGGCGGCGAACGCCCGCTCTTCGGCCTTCACGACGCGCACCTCGCCCGCGTCGTCGTCCACGCGGGCGAATCCGCCCTGAAGCACGTCAAGCGCCTCGTCGTCACGGACTCGCAGTTCGAAGGCAAATACCCCTTCTGGCACGCCGAAGACGTTGAGATCGCAGGATGCCGCTTCACGCCCGGAGCGCGCGCGGCCATTTGGTACGTGAAGAACATCGCCATGACGGCCTCCACCATCGACGCGCCCAAGATGTTCCGCGACGCCGTCGGGCTCACCCTCACGGACGTCGTCTTCACGGACGCGATGGAAACCCTCTGGAACACGTCCGCCGTCCGGATGAAGGGGTGCCGCACCGAGCACGCGGACTACCTCTTCATGCACTCCTCGGGCATCACGATCGAGGACTACGTGCATCACGGCAACTACGCCTTCCAGTACTGCCGCAACATCACCATCACGAACGCCGAGATCCACGCCAAGGACGCCTTCTGGAATTCGGAGAACATCACCGTGCGCGATTCGCTGATCGACGGCGAGTACCTCGGCTGGCACACGAAGAGGCTCACGCTCATCAACTGCCGCATCAAGGGCACGCAGCCCTTCTGCTACTGCGAGGGCTTGAAGCTCGTCAACTGCACGATGGACCGGGACTCCGACCTCGGGTTCGAATACTCGGATGTCGACGCCGACATCGCCGGCCCCGTGACGAGCATCAAGAACCCGACCTCGGGGCGCATCCGCTGCACTTCCGTGGGCGAATTCATCCTCGACGGAAACCGAGCGCCGGGTGCAGACTGCGTCGTGGAATGCTCCGATCTTGCGGCCTGAGGACCCTTCTCCCAAAGGCCGCAGCCAACCACATCGCTTATTCGCCCGCAAAGATGACCACGCCCGCCGCCTACAACACGCCGACCTTCGACTTCGACCGCCCCACCGACCGCCGCGGCACGGGGAGCTACAAATGGGACCTCTCCCCCGAGGGCGTGATTCCGCTCTGGGTGGCGGACATGGACTTCCGCACGGCGCCCTGTGTGATTGAAGCGCTTCACGCGCGGGTCGACCACGGCGTCTTCGGCTACGAGCGCGTTCCGGCCGAATGGTACGAGGCGCTCCGCGGATGGTTCCGCCGGCGCCACCACTGGGACTTCCCGCGCGAATGGGTGCTCAACACCACGGGCGTGGTGCCGGCGATTTCGGCCGTGATCAAGGCCTTCACGACGCCGGGCGACGGCGTCGCGCTCCTCACGCCCGCCTACAACTGCTTCTACTCCTCGATCCGCAACAACGGCTGCCGGGCGGTGGAGATTCCGCTTGTGAACGGTTCCGCAGGCTGGCGGATCGACTTTGAGGCGCTCGAAGAGGCGCTCCTCCCCGAGGACGTCAAGGTGCTCCTCTTCTGCAGCCCCCACAACCCGGTCGGGCGCGTCTGGACGAAGGAGGAGCTCGAGACCGTCGCGGCGATCGCTCACCGCACGGACGTGATGCTCGTTTCCGACGAAATCCACGGCGAATTCGTCTTCTCCGAGCACCCCTACGTTCCGATGGGGACGATCCCGACGGCGGACCCGGACCGAACGATCGTCTTCACGTCGCCCACGAAGACCTTCAACCTCGCGGGCGCCGGAATCGCCGCGATCATCGCCGCCAATCCCGACGTGCGCGCCAAAGTGGACCGTGCGGTGAACGACAACGAATGCTGCGACATCAACGTCTTCGGCGTTTCGGCCGACGTCGCCGCGTGGAATGCGGGCGAACCCTGGCTCGAGGAGCTTCTCGAATATCTCCGCGGGAACATCGACGCCGCCCGAAGCCTCCTCGAAACGGAGCTCCCGGGCATCGACATCGCACCCCTTGAAGGGACCTACCTCATGTGGGCGGACCTGCGGGGCGTGCTCCCGAAGGGCCTCACGGTCGAGCGCCTCGCCGCGCACCTCAAGCGTGAACACGGCGTCTGGGTGGCGGCGGGCACCGACTACGGCGCCGCCGGCGAAGGGTTCGTGCGCATCAACCTCGCGACCCGGCGGGAGCTTCTTCTGGAGGGCCTGAGGCGCTTCGCCTACGGCGTGTGCCGGGCCGCGGACGAAAAACGCTGATTCTTCGTCCTGCGCCTGGTCGCAACGTTCGAACGCGTCTGCGCCTTTCAGGCAATTTCCGGAGCGGATGCGGTCTTTCTCTGCGGCCGCGGCGTCCGATAATGCATCCACACGCTCACCAGCGCGGGCGGTTCCTGCGGCACCGAATCCCGAAGCCGCCCGCGCGCTTCGTTCATCGGAGGATTTCACCATGACGCAACCCAAACTCATCCCCGTCGCTCCGGCGAAGGCCTGCAAGCTCCTCAACCTCGGAGGGACGGTGCTCGTCTCCGCGGAGTTCGAAGGCAGGACTGACATGATGCCGGCCTCCTGGAACATGCCCCTCGACTACGACAAGGGCGCCGTCGTGATCGACTCGATGCACTACACGCGTCCCCTCATGGACAACGCCAAGTACTTCGCCCTCGGCGTCGCCGGCGAAGGGATCCTTTCCGAGCTCCTCTACCTCGGGAGCGTGAGCAAGCATGACGAACCCGAGAAGCTCGAGAAGAGCGGCATGAAGTTCTTCAAGGTCCCGGGCTACGAGATGCCGCTCGCCGAAGGGTGCTCGGCCTGGGTGATCCTCGAGAAGCTCCCCGAGCCCGAGATGGCCGCCAAGTACGACCTCTTCCTCGGCCGCGTGGTCGCCGCCTGGGCGAACGCCGATGCGTGGAAGGACGACGGGTGGAACTTCGAGGAGGCACCCGTGGCGCTCCGGCCGACCTACTACACCCAGGGCGGCCACTTCTACATCATGGGTGAAGCAAAGAACGTCGTTCCGACGGGCGAATAACCCCGCGGCGCCGCCCGGGGCACGCAGCCCCGGGACGTGAATCCATCAAAACCCAGCCTCAGCACGGCCTTGTCCTCCAGCCCGGACGAGGCCTTTTTCATTTCCGGCGCATCCGGCGGCCGGCCTTCCTGTTCCAACCTCCCCTGGTCGGCTACAGGGTGCCGCCTGCAGCTCGGGCGCGGGCAGCGCCTCAGAGCCTGTAGGAAGGCTGCAGTCAACTGCTGCAGCTCGAAGTGAATCGGCCTTCTCGAAAGAGATGCGCAGGTCAGCAGCAGGAACTCATCCGAAGAGATCCTCAAGCGCCTAAAAACGCTTGAGGACTCAGCAGGAAATCTCCGTCCTTCAGGGCGGAGAGGATGTCAAGAGCGCTTCTCTTGCACACAGGTGCTCCGCGAAACCGAAGCCTACATCTGCAGTTTGCGGGGAGGCGCGCCGCAGCACGCCTCCCTGCACCTCACTCAAGGTCAGAGACTCGTCATGATCCAGCCCAAGTCCTCCTTCGTCGGTTCACGGAGATCCCCGATCTCGCCGTCCTTCCGGGCGGGGAAGCCTTCGAAGAGTGCTTCGTGCGCCTGGTCGTCCGCCTGGTCGTCCTCCGCCGCATCTGGCCGCAGTCTCAGGAAGAGCCAGCTTCCAAGAGGCGTCGTGAGGTCTTCGTGGAGGAAGCTCCACGGTCCGATGCGGTCCGTGTCGGCGTACTCGAGGTTTCTTGCAGTGAAGCTAAGCCGCGGCAGCGCCGTCGGGTCGAGCCCTGCTGCGTCAAGGTTCAGCCACTCCGAGAAGTCCGGCACGAGGCCGATCGACTCAGCATGCTCCACGGCACCAGCCTTGTGGACGTCGCTCGTGAAGCCGCTCCGCCCGTAGACTCGGCCTTCCCATCCGGCGAACGCGTAGAGCGTGTCGGCCGAATGCATCGGACCTGCAACCACATCGCCGCGCGCATTGAAGACCACGAGCGTATGGGCCGAATCCGCTTCGCCCACACGGACGACGCCGCGCTCGGTCTGGTCGAGCCGGTAGACGTCAACTTCGCCCAAAGTGGAGCGCACGGGCCCTTCAATCACAACGTCGCCCGAACCGGCGTAGACCGTCACAATGCTGCCGGAGAGCCCGCCGGAGAAGACGACGCCTTGAGGCGCACCATTGGGCGCATTCTTCTCGAGCGCAGTGACGATGGCCAGACGCCCGTCGGCCGAGAGATCGCTTCCCTGCACCGCAGCGGCATTCACCACCACTTCACCCGTTGCAGAAACACCGTTGGTGAAGATGACCGCACCTCGTTCGCCCTGCACACGCAGGTCACCCGAGACGGCGCCATTCTTCGATGCGTTGACCGCGAGCTCGGTTGTGCGGCCGGTCGAACCAAAGACGACGTCACCCGCAGACTCGATGGCAGCCTGAGTGAAGGCGTTGCCGCCCTCACCGGATGTTCCGCCTTCGCGGGCATCGAGCTTCACGAAACCGCCCGAAGACTGAGCTTCAAGGGTCGAGCCGCGCACGCCCGCGTTGCCCGACACCTCCCGCTGCAGGATGCTGTCCGCCGCATGGAGGGTGACCTTCGCTTTGTTCTCCGCCTTTGTCTCGTCGCCCACCGTGACAGCACCCGTAAAGGTAATGCCGCCAGATGCCGCGCCGATCCCGACGGAGTCGTCCGCCGTCACGAGGACGTCGCCCGTGAAGGCAACCTCGCCCGAAGCGTCGATCTCAGCCGTCGAACCGCCGCGCACTGTCGTGCGGTCGGCGAGCGTAAAGTCCTTCGACGTGAACTTCACGTTCTTGCCGGAAGCCTGGACGCCTTCCTCGACATGCAGATCCTCCTTCACCGAAATTGAAAGCGCGCTGCCTGCCGTCAAGACGGACTCTGCCGCGATACGGTCGCCCGTGAGGTGATCCGCTTCAACGGTGAGGTCCTTCTTGGTCTCGAGCGCAACAGTGCCTTCGCCGAAGTTGACCGCATCGCCAGCGCGGATCGACATGCTCTCGGCCTTCACGTTCTTTTCTGGCGTGAAGACGTCGTCGAGCCGGGCGTCTTTGCCCGCAATCACAGTCATGTCACCGATGAAGCCGTCCGAGGTATTGGCGGTGATCGTGCTCCCTTCAAGGTGCACGGTGCCCGTCTTTGCCTCGAAGTAGGCTTTGCCGCCTACACCGTTCTCGTCCTCGGTGATCTCAAGCTGGAGGTTGCGGGAGTTGATGTCGCCGCCCGCGGAAATGCGCAGAGTATCCTCAACCGAGAGCTCCATGCTCTCCATGCCGATCGACCCATCGGCGTCCATTTCAAGGAAATCGCCCTTGAGGCCGGTGGCGCCGGCGAGCGTCAGGTCGCCGCCCGTGCTCTTGAAGCCGAGGCCGCCGTCCAGAATCTCGAAGCGTGCCGTTTCGAGGTTGAGGTCGCCTTCAGAGCGCGCGAAGAAGTCGCCCTTATCGGCCTTGACGTTGGCTCCCGTCAAGGTGACGGGACCCTTGCAGGACTTGATGGTAACGACGCCTTCGTAGTCGTCGCGGTTACCCTCGTTGTAGCCATTACCCGTCACCCCGACCGTGATGCGCGAGCCTTCAACCCCTGCATCGCCTTCGGCGCGGAGCGACCCGCCCGAGACAATGGCGTCAGTGAGCGTCAGCAGACCGTTCGATTGGAACGCTGATGCTTCTTCAACTTTAACCTCAAGGCGCGAAGCATCGAGGGCGCCGCTGGCAGTGGCCGAAAGCGACTTCGCCGTCACTCTTGCAACAGCGTCGCCCGACGGCGCGAGCTTCAGATCCTGACCGGCCGTCAGTTTGGCCGCACCCACTGCGGAGAGGTTTACACCCGAGGCGTCGATGTCAGCAGCTTCAGCCGTGAGCGTGACTCCGTCCTTCGTCGCCTTGATCGCCGCGTCCTTGACAGACAGTTCACCCTTCTTCGCCGTTGCCGTAAGAGCACCTGCAGTGAGGTTGGTATTGTCAAGCGTCACAGAGTCGCCTGCCTCAACCAAGGCCTGATCAGCAACGGTCGCCGTGAAACGAGAACCATCAAGCTTGCCCGTCTTGGCCTTCATCGTGAGCGAATTGGACGTCACGTTGGCGTCAGTTGCAGTGATCGAGTCCTTCGTCGTGAGTTTTGCGGCCCCGAAAATATCGAACTCCGCCGACTTCAGAGACAGGTCACCCGACTTTGCGGACGCAGTGAGGGCGCCTGAACCGAGCTTGGAGCCGTCAAGCGTCACGGAGTTGCCCGCCACAATCGAAGCCTGATCAGCAACGGTCGCCGTGAAGCCAGTGGCTTCAACGCTGCCCGTCTCGGTCGTCATCGTGAGCGAATCGGACGTCACGTTGGCGTCAGTTGCAGTGATCGACCGCTGCGCCGTGAGTTTCACCTCGTCTTTAGCCGCCAGTGTTGCACTGGTGGCGTCGATATCGGCAGCTTCAGCCGTGAGCGTGATTCCGTCCTTCGCCGAATAGATCTCTGCGTTCCTGACAGCACCCACCGCGGAGAGGTATACACCCGAGGCGTCGATGTCAGCAGCTTCAGCCGTAAGCGTGATTCCGCCCTTCGCCGCATTGATCTCTGCGTTCCTGACAGACAGATCACCAGTCTTCGCAGTTGCCGTG
>NZ_DAVZJY010000120.1:0-7543 GCF_052272535.1 Sutterella sp.
AAGGAAATATTCAGCTCCGCTCCGAGCGCCGAGTGTACCCGTCTGAGAGAAATTCGCGCTTATATAACGGACGAATTCGTGCCACCTACGGCCACTAAGGATACAACCGTGAGGGAATCCTCTTCGAGCGGGTGCTCCCGAAACTCGCGTCCCTTCAGTCGAGCACGATCTGAAGGCCGTCAGGCACGACGCGCTCGATGCGGTACTCCACCGGCACGCGCCCGAACGTGAAGCCGATGCGGTAGAGGAGAAGGAGCGCCTTCTCCGGGGGAAAGCCCAGCGCGACGTCTTCGGCATCGGCCGTCTGGATGCGGATGCGGTCGCGCACGTCGGAAATCGTCACGCCGTAGGTCTCTTCGAAGAAGGCGTAGAGGCTCGTGCGCGAAGGCGCGCCCGCCGCCCCGCCTCTCTTCTCCGGGCGGCTGCGCCGCTCAAAGTCCGCGGCCCTGAGGCGCTTGAAGTGCTCCGGATGGAGCCAGAGTTCGTCGGCGCCCGTCCAGGTGCCGTTCGCGCGCATCGTGCGGAGCACGTGCCAGGCCTTGACGTCGGGCTCGAGGCCGAGCGCCTTCCTTGCGGCTTCGGGCGGCAGGGCCTTGGTGCAGGAGAGGAGCGTGTCCTCCCAGTGGGCGATCTCGCCCGAAATGAGCTGGAAGCGCTGAAAGCGGTTCCAGTAGCCGTGGCCTTCGTAGGTCTTGATGAAGGTGCCCGCACCCTGGCGCCGCTCGAGGTAGCCGCGCTCGACGAGACCGTCGACCGCCTTGCGGATCGTCGCGATGCTCACGCCAAAGCGCTTCGCGAGCCGCGCCTCGGACGGAACGGCCTCGCCCGACTTCCATTCGCCGCTTCTGAGAAGCAAGAGGATTTCTTCCGCCGCCTGTTGGTAGAGCGGCCGCCGCGTGATGGTCATCTCGAGGGAGTCTCCTGAAGTGAATCCGAAGGGACGCGAAGTCATGCGTATGACTGACGACTTCGGGTCCATTTTATCCGCTCAAAAAATAGGATGAACTTCAGCAACGAGCGGAGAAGCGCGCTTCCGCTAAAGCGTGAGCGCGCCCCCATTCACAGACATCTCGCAGAAAGGAATCAGGAGACTCGACATGACCTCGACACTGTTGACTGAAGCTCATCACTACGTTCCCGAAATGACGGCGCTGCGCCGCGCGATTCACCGCCGCCCCGAACTCGGCTGGACCGAGTTCGAGACGACCTGGAGGATTTTCGGCGCGCTCTCGCGCCTTCCGGGCTGGCGCATTCAGGTGGGCCGCGAGGTGATCGAGCCCACGGCCGTGCGCGGCAGGAACGCCGCCGAGGTGGAGGCCGCGCAGAAGCGCGCCCTCGCGGCGGGCGTGCCCGAGGACTTCATGGAGCGGCTCGGGGGCTACACGGGCGTCGTCGCCGAATTCGACACCGGCCGTCCGGGCCCGACCACGGTGCTGCGTTTCGACATCGACTGTGTTGCGGTCGAGGAGTGCCACGCCGCTCCGCACACGCCCGCCGTCGAAGGGTTCGACTCGACCATTCCGGGCTCGATGCATAGCTGCGGACACGACGTGCACACGTCGGCGGGCTGTGCGCTTGCGCACTGGGTTTCCGACCACGCCGGGGAGCTCGACGGCCGCATCCGCATCCTCTTCCAGCCCGCTGAAGAAGGCACGCGCGGCGGCGCGGCGATGGCCGCCAAGGGCTGGGTGAACGACGCCGACTACTTCTTCGGCAGCCACGTCGGCATCATCTGCCGTACGGGCGAGGCGGCCGTGATGAAGGCGGGGTTCCTTGCAACGACGAAGATCGACGTCCACTTCACCGGCACGCCTTCGCACGCGGGCGCCGAACCGGAAAAGGGCAGAAGCGCCCTCACCGCCGCTGCGGCCACGGTCATGATGATCCAGGGCATTCCGAGAAGCGGCGAGGGCGACACGCGCATCAGCGTGGGCTCGCTCATTGCGGGCGAAGGGCGCAACGTCACGCCCGCCCACGCCGTCCTCAAGCTCGAGACGCGCGGCGCGACGCATGAAGTGAACGAATACATGGTCGCGAACGTGAGGAACATGGTCGAAGGCGCCGCCCGCGCCTACGGCGTCGAGGCAAAGATCGAGATCGCCGGCGCGGCCACGACGCTCGTCACGACGCCCAAGGGGGTGGCGCTCTTGAAAGAGGCCGCGCAGTCGGCCTTCGGCGCCGATCACGTGCGGCTCATCGACCGGCTCGGCGGCTCCGAAGACTGCACGACGCTCATGCGCTGCGCCGTCGAGCACGGCGCCGATGGCGCCTTCCTGCTCTACGGCGGCTCGATTCCGCACCACCACAAGCCCGACTTCGACGTGAACGAAGCGGCGGACTTCCCGCAGGCGCTCGCCGCCTTTTTCGCGCTCCTGCGCGAAACGAACGGCGCCCGCTGATCCCACTCCTCCCGAAGCGCCCGTCCCCGGCCCCGGTTTTGAGGGACCGTCTCCGCATGGAATCATCCGTGCGGCCCGGACGCGCGCACCCGTGGACTTCATCTCCCTCATCCCCTCTTTTCCCAAAAGGAGAACAACATGGAACACTCCGTCCTTCGACCTCTTGCGCCTCTTGCGGCCGGCGTTCTCGCCGCCCTCACCCTCGCGGGGTCGGCCTCGGCAGCCGACGTCTCCATCTACGGGCAGGCGAATGTTTCGCTCTACTACCAGAAGAGCCGTTCGGGAAGCGCATCGGTCGCGATGCAGAACGAGGCGAGCCGCGTCGGACTCACCGCGCGCGAAGCGATCAACTCCGACCTCAGTGCGCTCGTCTATCTCGAAACGGGCTACGGCCTTGACGACGGCACGCTCACGAACAATGGCCGCAACAACACCGGCACGACGCTCTTCGACCGCCGCGCGATCCTGGCACTCAGGAGCAACGTCTGGGGCGAGCTCGCCTTCGGCCGCATGGGCACGGTGAGGAGCTCCATGGCGCCCTACGGCTACGGTTTGGGGCCGATCGACCCCTTCGGGACGAACTACGGTCCTGACGGCTCGATTTCCGGGATGTTCGGCAACGACACGCGCGGCAACAACACGGTCACCTACGTCTCGCCCAACATGGCGGGCGTGCGCGCCGGCGCGAGCTGGTCCTTCTCGGCCTACGACCAGGAGGATGCGGAAGTCTCGAAGAACGACCGCCACCTCTCGGCCTTCGTCAACTACACGGGCCAGTCCCTCTACCTCGTCGCGGCGGCGACGGAGGCCCGCTACGGGCGCGACCATTCCGCCGGCAGCGACGCGGGCTACGCCTACGACCGCGCGAAGAGCCGCGCCTACACGTTCGGCGCCACCTATGCGTTGAACGACGCCTGGAAGCTCTTTGCCGCCTATCAGTACCACGACGACTTCCGCAACGTCGCCGCCTGGAACATCGACAGCTACTGCAAGGGGTCGGCCGCGGACCTCCTCCACGGCATCGACGGCTCCACGGCGCTGCTCGGCTTCACCTGGCGTGCGGGCGGTCCCTGGCGGGTGCTGGGCGACGTCATGTACTTCGACGGCTCCCACAAGATGGGCGACGGCTCGAAGCTCAATGCCAAGCGCTGGATTCTGAACGGCGCGGTCGAGTACTGGTTCAGCAAGACCACGCGCGTCTTCACGACGGCGAGCTGGTCGGGCGCCGACGATGCGCTCGACACCGATGAACTCGCCGCGAAGCGTCAGACCGACGTGAACCGCGTCACCGCCCGCGTGGGCATGGCGCACTACTTCTGAGCAGGGGAGGGAACTCAAAATGACCTGGACCTTCTGGATGGCGGTGGTCGTGGTGATCCTCACCGTCGCCGCCTTGATCAAGCGCTTTGAGACGCGCCTTGTGCTCCTCACCTCCGGCCTCGTGATGGCGCTCCTCTCCATGAAGCCGATGACGGCCTTCGCGCAGTTCGACAAGTCGATGACGAGCGGCGCGCTCATCATCGCGATCTGCTCGGCGATGGGCTTCGCCGCCGTGGTGTCGATGACAAAGTGCGACCTGCATCTCGTCGCGCTCCTCACGCGCCCCCTGAAGCGCGCGGGCATCTTTCTGCTCCCCGCCTGTGCGGTCGTGACGGGCATCGTCTCCGTGGCGATTCCCTCGACCGCGGGCTGCTGCGCGGCGGTCGCGCCCACCTTGATTCCGCTCATGGTGCGCGCGGGCTTCCGGCCGGCCGTTGCCGCGGCGGCCGTCGTGAGTTCCATCACGCCGGCGATGCTCAACCCGGGCATCTCACACAACGTCTTCGTGGCGAAGCTCGCGGGCATGGAGGTGATCGACCTCATTGGGCGCTTCTCGAGCACCACGATCGGCCTCACGGTGCTCGGCATCGTCGTCCTCACGGCGACCTGCCTCGTCTACCGCGACTACCGTCCGAGCGAAGCGGGGGCGCACGCCGCCGAGGTCGTGAAGACCGCGGGCGGGAAACCCCTGCCCGAGCTTCCTGAAAAGCCCAATCTGTTCTACGCCCTCGCTCCGCTCGTTCCCGTGGCGCTCCTCATCATCTTCGCCCTCTGGGTCCCGGGCGTGAAGATGTCGGTCGCCACCGCGATGCTGATCGGCATGATCTACGCCGTCGCCGTCACCCGCACGCGTCCCGACGCGAGCGTGAAGCAGTTCTTCGACGGCATGGGCAAGGGCTACGCCAACATTCTCGGCATCATCATCGCCGCGGGCGTCTTCGCCGCGGGTCTGCGCGCCGCCGGCGTGGTGGACGCGTTCATCAACTACCTCACGAGCGCCAACGAGGTGGCGAAGCTGGGCGGCGCGGCCGGCCCCTTCATCCTGGCGGTCCTTACGGGTTCGGGCGACGCCGCGGCCTTCGCCTTCAACGAGGCGGTGACCCCGCACGCGGCCTCCTTCGGCCTTGAAATCGACCGGCTGGGCTATCTCGCCGCCATGGCGGGCGGGTTCGGGCGCCTGATGTCCCCGCTTGCGGGCGGCATGATCCTCGTGGCCGGGATCGCGGGCGTCTCTCCCTTGGACGTCGTGAAGCGCACCGCGCCGGCGATGATCGCCATGGCCGCGGCGCTCTACGCGTTGACTTAATCCTCCTTTTCCATAGTGCCTCCTAGACCCGCTCCGGCCGCCTCGCGGCCGGGCGGGTTCTTTTTCAACCTTTTCCTCCGAGCTTCCTTCCGGCATGCAGAATTCCGCCGCTCCCTTCCGCCGATTCGCCCGTCTCCCCGAACGCTGCGCGCTCCTTCTGCTCGGCATCGCCGCCGCCGCGCTCGGCATCGCCCTCACGACGTGCGCCGGCCTCGGCACCACGCCGATCAGCACCGTGCCCTACACGGCCTCGGCGATCACGGGACTCTCCTTCGGCACGACGACCTTTCTCCTCAACCTCTGCTTCGTGCTCGGGCAGATGGCGCTCTTGAGGCGCAGCTTCCCGCTTTGGAATCTGCTGCAGATTCCGGCGGTGTTCGTTTTCGGGGCGGCGATCGACCTCGCCATGGCTCTCGTTTCGCCTCATTCGGCGGCGTCCTGGCTTCCCGGGCTTGCGATGAGCCTCGCGGGCAACGTGGTCCTCGCCGTCGGCATCGTGCTGCAGATCCGCTCGAGAACGATCGTGCAGCCGGGCGAAGGCATCGTGCTTGCGCTTTCCGTGACGCTGCGCCGCCCCTTCGGGTCCGTCAAGGTCGCCAACGACGTCGTGCTCTCGCTCGCGGCGGCGCTTCTCGGCTGGGCCGTCCTCGGGCACGTGGTCGGGCTGCGTGAGGGCACGCTCATTTCGGCCGTGTTGGTCGGCGTCCTCGTGAAGTTCATCATGAAGAGGTTCCCGGAGCGCGAGAAGTAGAGGGCCGCGTGGCGGACCGGGGCGGGACCCCTGCGGGTCGGCCGACATGTTTGAGGCTGGTGGCGGAGACTGCCGCAGTCTGAGTGTTATCCCCTGGTCCTTTCTGTAGCTTCGGCTACTGACGCCGGTCCTCCTTTCGGCGGAGACTTTCTCTCAACGAACGTCCGCGGCCGGTGCGCCGCGGACGCGGCAAAGCCTCTTGGGAGAAGAAAATGAAGAAGTTCACGATGACGGTCGCCGCGGCTGCAGTCGGTCTGGCGATGAATCCGGCCTGGTCGGCCGACGTTGAGTACACGACCGACCTCTGCGTGATCGGCGCGGGCGCGTCGGGCACGGCCGCCGCCTGGGCCGCGGCCGAGAAGGGCATGAAGGTGGTGACGCTCGAGAAGTCGGGCCTGCCAGGCGGTACGGGCAAGTACTCTGAAGGCATCTTCGCCGTCGAGAGCTCGATGCAGCGCAACTGGAACTACGCGCTCACGAAGGACGAAGCGTTTATGAAGATCATGAACTACGGCCACTGGCGCGGCAACGCGCGCATGGTGCGCGCCTTCGTGGACCGTTCGGCCGACACCATCGACTGGATGATCAAGAACGGCGTGAAGTTCGAGAAGCTTTTCTCGAACTACCCGAACGGCCTCTACACCTGGCACATCTACGAAGGCCGCGGCGCGGGCTGGATCAACCTCTTCATCGACAAGTACAAGAAGGCCGGGCAGACGCTCCTCACGAACACCTGGGGACAGAAGCTCATCACGGAGAACGGCCGCGTCGTGGGCGTCGAGGCGACGAACAAGGCGGGCGACAAGATCACGATCCGCTCCAAGGCGACCATCATCGCGACGGGCGGCTTCTTCGACAACAAGGCGATGCGCGAGAAGTACCTGCGCTATGCCGACGCTGACGGCCTCGCCCAGACCGGGAAGACGGGCGACGGCATCCAGATGGCCTGGGCCGTGGGTGGCGGCAAGGAAGGCACTGAAGTGCAGGCCTCCTATCGTCCGGGTCCGCGCGGCGTCTCCACGACCAACCAGGTGAGCGCCACCGCGAAGCAGCCGCACCTCTGGCTCTCGCCCAAGGGCGAGCGCTTCTGCAACGAGGAGATCATGCTCGAGTGGCCGTTCGCCGGGAATGCTCTGGAGCGCATCGGCGGGCAGATGTTCGTGGTCTACGACCAGAAGACGCTCGACCACATGGAGAAGGACCAGGGCATCGACCTCGGCGTCGGCGTGATGGTGCCGGTCGGCACCAAGCTCTCGAACTTCCAGAAGGACTGGGAGGGCGCGGTGAAGGCCGGCTGGGCCTTCAAGGCCGACACGCTGGAGGGTCTCGCCAAGGCGACCGGCATGAATCCCGAGAAGCTCGCGAAGACCGTCGCCGAATACAACGGCTACTGCGACGTGCGCCACGACGCGGAGTTCGCGAAGAACCCGAAGTACCTCCGCGAAGTGAAGACCGGCCCCTTCTACGCGATCAAGTCCGTGGCAAGCTCGCTCGGCACGTTGGGCGGCATCAAGGCGAACGAGCGCTTTGAGGTCGTCACGCAGACGGAAGACCCGATTCCGGGCCTCTACGCCGCCGGCAACGACGTGGGCGGCATGTACGGCGATTCGTACGACCTCCTGATGGCGGGCTCCACCGTCGGCTTTGCGGTGAATTCCGGCCGCATCGCCGTGGACTCGGCCGCCGAGTACATCAAGACGCTGAAGTAGTCATCCTCCTGCCGGAGCCGGCCCGAAGGCCGGCTCCGGCGGATCCTGAAGCGGCTCC
>NZ_DAVZJY010000121.1:0-7518 GCF_052272535.1 Sutterella sp.
ATGGCCCGAGCGAGTACTTTATGGGGGATGCTCTTTAATGTCAAACAGGCGTCCTTCAGCGAGCCCGATATCCTCGAAACGGAGGACGGCGAGTCGTTCCTCTGTCTGCACGCCACCGTTCACAAGCGCTACCGCTGCCTCTGCCCGCATTGCGGCCGGTCCTGCCCCTGCTATGAGGAGAACCGGGACCTACGGTCCTGGCGCGCCCCGGACTTCAACGGCATGAAGGTCTTCCTCCGTGCTTCGGCCCCCCGCGTCTCATGCCCGGAGCACGGCGTAGTCGTCGCCGCGGTTCCCTGGACCTATCACGGTTCCAGCTTCACCGCCGCCTTCGACCGCGCCGCGACTTGGCTCGCCACGCATCTTCCGCGCTCCACCGTCTCCGATCTCCTCCAGATCGACTGGAAGACCGTGGGCCGCTGCATCTCTCGAACCCGTGAGCATCTGGAGCCGGATCCTTCTCAGCGCCTCGACGGGCTCGTCCGTATCGGCGTCGATGAAACCTGCTACCGCAAGGGCTACAAGTACATCACCGTCGTCGTCAACCATGACACCAACACCGTCGTCTGGGCGCACGAAGGGTACGGCAGGAACGTGTTCGAGAAGTTCTTGAAGATGCTAACGCCCGAGCAGCGCAACTCCATCAAGGCCGTTTCCGGAGACGGCGCCAAGTGGATCGATCAGTGCATGGCGGAGTACCTTCCCAACGCCCGAGCGATGCGTGGACCCGTTCCACGTCATCCAATGGGCGGGGGACGCCCTCAACGACATCCGCCGCAAGACCTGGCAGGAACTCCGGAGCATCGCCCGCGATCTGAAGAGGCAGCTCGATGACTTGACCCGTGGCGACGATGCGGCGTCGTCTGCCGGCGAGATTGAGAAGCAGCAGACGAGCATCAAGACCAACGCAGCGCTCGCCAAGGCCGTCAAAGGGGCGCTGTACCCCCTGGGCAAGGATCCAGACAACCTCACCGGGCGGCAGGCCGCAACGCTGCAGTTCATCGCCGACACGGATCCTCGACTTTATCGGGCCTACCTGTCCAAGGAATGGCTGCGTGCCATCATCAAGCTTCCCGCCGACGAAGCCGCGACCGAACTCAAGCGCTGGTACTTCAAGGCCACGCACAGCCGGATCCCTGAGCTCGTCGAGCTTGCCCACAAGGTCCGGCGTCATGAGGCCGGCATCCGGCAGGCCCTCACTCTCAAGCTCAACAACGCCCGGATCGAAGCGACCAACAACAAGATCAAGCTCATCATTCGGAAGGCCTACGGCTTCCGTAAGGTGAAGAACCTCATCGACATGGTGATGCTCGCCTGCTCGAACCTGAGGATTCCTCTTGGGCATCGTGAGGGCAGTGATGGCAAGAAGCGCTCAGGACATTTGAAACGGTATTTCCTCAGGGCTACCCACAACTATGCCTGAAGAGCCAAAGACCTGCTTCAGCTCGGCATAGAGCGCGGCGGGCGTGGGGATCCCCGCGCGCCTCAGCTCGTTGCGCGAGGTGCGGAAGACCAGGCGAGCGCACAGCTCGGCGCCGTCGCGCCGCACGGCATCCGCCGCCGCGCGGGCTGCCTGCGCACGCTCGTCCTGCTGGCTGTCGATTACGTCTGCCACGCGCCTATGCCTCACTTAACTTGGGCCCAAAGACGCGCTCAACGTAGGCGTCCAGTGTGCCCTCCTTGGCAAGCTCCGCGGAATCAGCGAGCTCAAAGTTCGAGTCGCATCCCTGACCGACCTCGTCGTGGAAGCCTAGGATGAAGTGAGTGGCGATCTCGTAGATGATCTTGGTGGGCGCTATGCCGAACACCTGGTGCTCCAGGATGTGATCCAGTCGCTCTCGGTCGTCCGGGAAGGCGGCCTTCATGCCATCGCTTCGATACAGGCGCTTGATGATTTCGGTGATGTAGAGGCCCGACTTCATGTACAGGTCGGCAAAGGTGTGGCTCGGGTCGTCGAAGCAGCCCGGGTTCTCCTTCTCGAAGAGGTCAACCATCTCAACCACGACCTTGCGCGGCGTGAAGATCTGATTGGTCTTCTGGGGCGGCACGTAGTCGAAGATGTCCTCCGTCTGGGACTCATCGAAGTAGTTGGCCAGGCGCTCGCGCAGCTTGATGAACTCGCTTACGGAGTCGTTAAACACCACCTCGTCAAAGAGGTGTCCGACGAAATGCTTTACCTCGCCGGTCTCGGTGTCGGTGTAGTCGCCGCCGTCGCGCAGGAAGCGGAACTCGTCTACGGTGATGCTCGTGACGTCCAAGAAGACGTCGGCGGGGATCGCCGTATCGAAGTTCGCGAGCGTCGTGCCCTCCTCGCCGTATGCCATGAGAAACGACGGGATGGTGCGCGAGAAGCCGCGCAGGTGGGCACGCACCTTGTCCTCGATGCCCTGCTTCTCGTCCTCGTTCTTGGCCGTCTCCACCTCGCGCACCACGGTCTCGCCGGCACTCTGCACGAGCTCCTCGCGGGAGTCCTCGAGCTTCTGGGCGAGCGCCTGGAACGCCTCGGCCTTCTGCTCGTCATGCCGCTGGTTCACCTCGGCGCGCTCGGCCTCGCTGGTTGCCACCTTGAGCTCGTCCTTACGCGACTGCTCAATACGGCGTGCCTGGATCTGATAGTCACCGACCTGGCGGTTGAGCTGGATGTCGGCGTCCGCCTGGACCTTGCGCTCGATCTGCTGCTGTTGGCGCGGCTTGAGCTCGCTACCGTAGCTCTCCTTGGCAGCCTGAACCAAAGGTGCGGTCACGCTCTGCTTGAAGGCCTCCTTGAGACTGTCGAGCATTGCCCTGTCGTCATATTCGGCTGCGTGCGCCTTCGCGATGTCGTCCACGTGGCCTGAGAATTCGACGACGATGTCGCCGTAGACCTTCGGCCCGAATATGTCTGCAGCCTTGCCGACGACCTGCTCGTATGGGATCTCCACCTCGCCCTCATCGTTGATGGAGAGCTCGTCGGTCGTGTCCCTGTCGATCTTGACCTTATTCTTTTCGGCGGTCTGCGCCTTGCCCTGCTCGTAGGGGTCGAAGCGCTGGATGATCTCCACGACCTCTGCCGGCGCGCGGAAGACGCTCGCGATGTTCTGGAACAGGAAGTTGCTCATGAAGCCGCGCTTGACCACTTCACGGGCATGGATGCGCCTCGGCACGCTGAGCACCTGCTCGGCGTCGAGCTCGACCATCTGCCCCTCGTCGTCCTCGCCGTAGACGGGGAAGAAGTTCAGTAGCTGTCGGATATGGCGCTCGCGCGTCTCCACGTCGCCGCCACCGCGCGCGGTCTCTCCGTACAAGTCGTTGGCGAACTGCTCGAAGATGGTGAGCGTTCGGGCGGGGTCGAAGTCGAAGACATAGGCGTTTTCCTTGCGCGCGTAGTTGCCGCCGCCCAGGTCGAAAAGGCACGGGTTCTGGCTGCGGAAGGCCGCCTGCATGTACAGCGCGGGGCTCGCCATGTTCGAGAGCATGAGCACGGCAGTCCACTCCGGCACGGTCACGCCCGTGGTGAGCTGGCCGACCGAAAGGGTTATGGTTCTGTCGTGGTCCTTGATCGCGCGGCGCACCTTGTCGAGAGACTTATCGTTCTCGTCGTCGGCGTCGATCTTGCCGTCGCCGGCGGCGAGAACAACCTCGTAGTCCCCGAAGATGGGATGAGCCTGCAGCTTCTTAGCGAGGGCACGGGCGGAGTCCACGCGGTTGAGCATCCAGAACGTGTGGCGCAGCTCGTCGCGCAGCTCGGGCGTCGAGAACGGGAACTTCTCCTGCGTGGTGAGCGCGTCGAGGAACTTGTCCACGTCGGCGTCATGCACGAAGCCGCCGTTCTGCTTGGTCGAGAAGAACTCGTTGAGGTCGAAGGCGAACTCGGTCTGCTCGCCGTCGATGACCATGCCGCCGCGGGCCTTCTGCTCGACGATGTCGCTCATCTGGTAGGTGAGCAGGTTGAGCTTGGGGAGGTTGGCGTAGGGGTTCGGCTGTTCGGAGTCGGCCGGCCAGTCGCGCTTGGCCTGCTGCTCATCGGCGTAGGTCCAGTTGTAGATGGCGTCGTCGGCGAACTTCTCGTTGGCGATAGCCTTGAAGGGCGTGCCGGAGAGGTGCAACGTGAAGCGGCGCTTGATGTGGTCGAACGCCACGTCGGTCTTGAAGGTGTCCACGCCCTCGTGCGCCTCGTCGATGATGAGCACGTCCCAGGTGAGTTCGGCCACCTCGTCGAGCTTCTGGTACACGCCGCCAAAGCGGATGGAGCCCTTGAGGTCCTGAAGGCTCACGAACTCGATGAACCCCTTGGGGCCTTCCGGGTCGTTGCGGATGGCGCGCAGGTACTCCTCGCGGCTGAGGCAGTAGGGCTTGTCAGCCAGGGCGTCCACACCGCTGATGAAGCGGTAGCCGCCCTCTACCCCAACGAACTTCACGTAGTCGTCGTACCAGGAGTTGGCGATGGCGGGGCGGTTGGTGAGGATGAGCACCTTCTGCGCGCCGATGCTGCGGCACAGGTCGTATGCGGTGAGCGTCTTGCCGAAGCGCGGTTTAGCGTTCCACAGGAACTCGCCGCCGTGTGCACCGCCCTCGTCCCAATGGGCGCGGGCAAAGGCGCTCGTTTGCTCCACAGCGCGCTGCTGCTCGGCGCGCAGGGTGTAAGAGGCGGCACCGGGTGCGTCCAGCACGCCGTCGGTGTCGCGGAACCGGTAGAACTGCTGATGCGATTCCTCGCCGCTGATCTTGAACCATTCCTTCTTGGGTTCGCGCTCGACGCCCTGCTTCTCAAGATAAGCATGGAAGTCGGTGTCGCGGAACGTGCCCGCGCGGTGCTCCCACGTGGCGTTGCCGCTCCACTCCAGATGCCACTGAACGTCGGCGGTGTGCGTCTGCTGCTTGATGCGCTCGCGCACGTCCTGCTCGGTGTAGCCGATTTTGGTCCAGCCGTTATGACGGGCGATCTCGGGCGTGGTGTAGGCATAGATTTGCGGAACCACGGGAGCGGTGGTCTCGACGATCTGAGAGATGTCGATGCTCGCCATGGCTAGTCCATCTCCTTCACGTGGGATTCGACGAACTCAATTTCCTTGTCATCGAGGCCGTACTTGGCATAGAGCTGCTTGTCGATGTCTGCGATGGACTGTGACCAGTCAATGTCGGAGTTGGATGTGAAGTCCTGAAGGGGAACAAATTTCCATTTCTCAGGAGGATTGTCTTGAGTAATCTTCAAAATACCAAGAAGAGCTCGAACAAATTTCGACTTGACGTATTTCATGCAACTAAGCGCCTCGGCCTCGGTACTAAAGCTTCCTACACCGAGGAATGATTGTGTATACCCGATTAGGGGTTCCCCGATTAGGGGTGTCGACAGTACTTCACCTATCGCTCCAGAGCCATTTGCCTTTGGTAAGATAACTTTCCAAGCCTTTAAATTTCCATTATCTTCAACATAGGATGCCTTGATCCACTTGTAGACCCTCTGATTCGTTCCTGTTAAGCCGAGAATCCCAATTGAATCGTTGCCTACCTGACATTCTGTAAATACCGGAAGTTTGTTAAACGAGCTCGTCACAATCCTTCGTTCACGCCCGTCGCTGCTAATTTGCTCACGCGCCTCAGGGAAATCCGTATACAAAGCTTGAAGGTCAAACCGATTCTGCAAATAGATAATGTCCGTTAGGCACCCGTCTAACAAATGTGGGTTTATTTTCTTTTGCAAACCGCGCAATTCAGAAAAAGCTGAGAAGACGCCAATTGGACCAAATTCCGCCGAATGGTCTCGATAGGTAACTGCAACTCCGCCTTTAATGTCGGTATTTGGAAATACCGAGCCGCTCCTTTGCTGATAGTCGACAACCTTCAGATGTGAATCGTCAAGCATTTTACGATTCCAATCCTTTGGAGTTTTTCCTGCATTAAAGAGGAAACGTGCCGGTGTAATAAGCTCTGTCCGCTCGGAAACTTTGTAAGCCTCGTCCATAAAAAAGTTGTATATCGGCTTATCACTCGTGCCTTCAATCGTTTCCTGGTAGGGCGGGTTTCCAATCACCGCATAGAACTTCTTTCCCATGGCTGTTGCCTTGCCTTTCAACGAGGCGAACTCGAAGGGTCCGCCGTTCTGCCAGTCGTATATCACGCAAAGGGGCACCGTTTCTTTCAGTGCCTCTTCCTTGGTTTTTCCAGTTGTCTCATCGGGGAAAACGTTATCAAACAAGTCGAATAGCGAAGGTTGTATCGGCTCCGGCTCGGGTTCATCGAACGCCCCTAGTGTCGACTCCACTTCAGCGCCCATCTTGTTGGTGGGCACCGCGTCGGTGAAGCCGTTCATCTGCCAGAAGTTCCAGGAAACGATCCACGCCGACTGCTCGAGCTCGCTCTGCTCGGGGTCCGACCCCCAGCGTTCGCGGAAATGCTCGGCGAACGTCTCGAGCACGTTGATGCGGGCGATGAGCAGGTTGTCGCCCTGGTACTCGAAGCCGTACGTCGCGCGCAGTGCGTCGAGGGCACGGCGCACCCATTCCTTGCGAGTCTTGGTCTTCCCGCTCACGACGCGAAGCTTGCGGTCAAGGAAGCCCACGCGCTCGCTTACGGGCAGCTCGTCACCCGTCACGGTGTCGTAGCGCGAGCACACGAACGGCGCCTCGCCGCACGTGATCTCGAGCCGCGGCGACTCCACGTAGGCCTGCCATCCGTGCCCCTTCGACTTGGGAAAAGCAATCGGCTCATTGGTGGACGCCCAGGCCTTGGTGCCATCATCCGCAACGACCTCGGTGTTAAAGACGTCGCGCCTGCCGAACCACGCCTCGTCCAAGTCGTTGTTCATCTGGTTACATAGCCAAGACGGGGTGAAGACCTCGGCGCGGCTTTTGGTGCGTTGGGATTGCTTCTCTTGCTCCTTGGCGATGCGCGGCTTGATGATGTCGGAGTTTATGCCCGTGATCTTCTCGACGGTTATCTCGTCGTCGCCCATGTAGCCGTCGCCCAGAGCCTCGTATTCGTTGTCGGCCCATATGATGTTGCGCCCCGTAGTGCGGTCGCACAGCAACGTCTTAAGAATGAAAGGCGGGTATCGTCGGTCGAAGGACTCGATAAAACCTTCGGGCGACGTATCTTGAATTGGCTCGGTCACAGGCTATTGTCCCTTCTTCGCGAGCTCTTCGATCATGCGGGTGCGCACGAAGGCGGAGAAGCTCATGCCCCGCAGGGCAACCTCCTTCTTCGCCGCGTCGCGTAAGGTGTCGGGGATGCGCAGGGTCACGGAGACTTGATCTCCGTCCACCAGGAAGCTCCTGATCTCGGTCTCGTCGGGGTTGCCCTTGATGAGCTCCTTGTAGCCGCCAGACATTTGCGCCTCTATCCTTCGAAATGCAATAAGACTTCGGTTATTTGCTGAACTATACACAGTTCGGCTTCTTCGGTGCCATGCCATCTTTCGAAAGGAGGATCTTTTTGTTCTGGCTTCCTTTCTGACGACTTGTTTTCCGTTTCTCCGGTGCAGCATCCAGGGCGAACGCAGATTTTCGTGAATTACGACTGGCGTGACTCACGTTCCTGAAT